>CADBQC010000023.1 GCA_902796745.1 uncultured Pseudomonadota bacterium | reverse complement strand
GAATTAGCTGGAGATGATCCTGTTACCATCAGTAATAATTGGACATTTCACAAAACGGCAAAACTAACAGCTTCTCAAAGAGTTACGATAGAAACAGGTGCCCAAATGATTTTTGGAGCAGACTAAGAATAAGGCTAAAGGAACAACATAGCTCACAAAATGTTGACGTGCTATCTTCAAATAATACTGAGTAAGCTATAATACAACAATACTTCAAAGGGAACCAATATTCCGGTTCCATTTGAAGTTATTAATCTTTTGAAAAACCCAGTTTTTTAAGCAGTGCAAGATCATCCGTATAGCGCGAATTATTCACTGTCAAAAGTTTTTTGCCAACAAAAATGGAATTCACTCCAGCGAAAAAACAGAGGGCTTGCAATTCATCAGACATAGTTTCCCGCCCAGCCGAGAGCTTGAGGTATGATTGAGGAAACATTATCCGCGCTAATGCCAAAAACCTCACCAAGTCAAACGCCTCTATTTCTGGAGCATCTTCCAAGGGAGTTCCTGGAATTTTTACCAATTTGTTTATAGTTATAAGCTCTGGATCTTTGTCTAATGACTTAAGTTTTAACAACATATTTATTCGATCTTTATTCGATTCGCCGATACCCAGTATGCCACCCGTACAAATTTTTATGCCATGTCGTTGGCACAAAGCCAAAGTCTTCATGCGTTCCTCGATGGTTCTGGTTGTAATGATATTTTTATAATATTCTGGAGAAGTGTCGATATTGTGATTATAGTAATCCAATCCACTGGATTTAAGCCGAACTACTTCATCTTCATTTAGTGTTCCCATGCAACAACATGCTTTTAATCCAAGTTTTTTTATTTCAATAATGGCCTTACAAACCAGATCCAACAGTTCAGCTCCAGGTTTTCTTCCGGAAGCGCCTAAACAAAACCGGCTAGCTCCCATTTCCTTAGCTTCTCGTGCTGATTTTATTATTTCATCCAAATCGGTTATTCTTTCCATCGGCGGGCGATTTTTGTTTCTTTTAGACTGTGCACAATATGCGCAATCCTCAGGACAACCTCCGGTTTGAATACTCAACAATGTACATAACTGCATTTTGGTGATATCGAAATTTTGCCTATGCACAGTTTGCGCCCGGTATAGCAACTCTAACAACGGCTTATTAAACAGCTCATTAGCCTTCACAAAATCAAACACTAGTGGCTACTCGCGAATAATCATAGAGAACTATGATTATCTTATACAGAAATTTATACTCTGGCAATCGGCGCAATAACCGTCTTAGTCCAATATTTTATGCAATCAGTAATACTTTCTTTAAAAACGTCTTGGTTCTGGGTTTTTAAAATATATCCAGAGACCCCAAATTTATATGCACGTTCAACCAATTCAGAATCAATTACATTTGTCAGCATTACAACTGGTATTTCTTTCGTTTTCTCATCACGCTTCAACTCTTTTAACACACTCAATCCATCCCGTTTCGCTATGAAGGGATCCATGAATACAACATTAGGCTTCGGGAAATTCGGACAGAGGGTTTTATACTTCAAAACTTCTAGAGATTGCACGCCATCATGAACAAACAATACATTTAGGCTATCTATGTCTTCCATAGCGCACCTTATTAGTGCTTCATCTGCCGGATCTGGCTCTGCAACAAGAATGTTTATATCACGCATCTCGGTTCCGCAATTTATTCTATATCTCCCATCATAAGCGGAAAGTTCATTACCTACTGACAAGAAAAAGTTGCTTATCTCGAGACCATACAGCTCTGAAAGCGCATACAATGTCGAGACTGAAACACGACTTTTAGCTTGCTCGTACTTTTGAAGTTGCTGATACGAAATACCCAAGTTCTCCGAAACATCCGTCAGGCTCATTTTTCGCTTCTTGCGCTCTTTTCTTAATTGCATACCGATGAATTTATCTATAGGTTTTAGCCTGCCACTCTTAGTGCCATCGAGCAGAATATCGCCACTGTCTTGCATCATAAATACTCCAAATAACGTTCAACATTCCGAACACACCTAACGGAAGTCTAGTCTACACTAATATAAAGAGTTAGATGTTATCGTCATAGTTGTATAACTTTTTATTTGTTCTTATTGTATTAGAAAACAAGATGTTTTTCAACTTAAAATTGATTTTTTATCGCATAAATTTATAATGCGAGGGAAATGGCGTAATTCTCCATACACTAGATAGTAGTCAACGGATAGACTTTCAACTTATAGGCGAATTTGTTCCAAATGTTGCGACTGCTTCCAGTTGTAAGGAAATGAATGTTTGTCTTTGGTATAAAATTATAATATTCTAAAGTCATATGAAGGCGGGAAGTAGCGCAGTCTGGTTAGCGCACTTGCTTAGGGAGCAAGGGGTCGGAGGTTCGAATCCTCTCTTCCCGACCAAACGGATAGGATTTTATGTATCCATCGGATGTTTGAACAAATTTTTGTATGTTATAAGCACTTGCATCATCACTGATACAAAGCATAACTTTATCAGGTTCTTGTGAATTGAAATTAAAACTTTTCGAATTCTTTTTGTTCTTTTAAGAAGCCACCTGAGCGTATGGTTTGTACCCCCAGACAAAGTCCTGTTTGGTCATCTAAATTGAAAACTACTCCGCAAACTGTTGCCTCTTTCGTGGACGGGATCATTCTGGCTGCGGAATCGATTTTCGATATAAACCGTTTTATAGGAGCTTCATCGTTCATACCTATACAGGAATCGTAATCACCGCACATTCCTGCATCAGTGAGATATCCTGTGCCTTTGCTTAGAATTTGTGCATCCGCTGTTGGAATATGAGTATGAGTGCCGACAAATGCTGAAATACGTCCATCCAAGTATCTTGACAAGGCTACTTTCTCAGCCGTTGCTTCAGCATGGAAATCTATAAATATATAGTCTATATTTGCCCCTAATTTAAATTTCTCAAGCAACTCGTCTATAGCAAAAAAAGGATGATCATCACCGTCTAAAAATAACTTCCCTATCAAATTTACAACCAATATCTTTTTCTGCGAAAATGGCAACTCTACTATCGTATATCCATGCCCAGGAGTGCCTTTCATGTAGTTTAGAGGGCGTATTAAATTTTTGTTGCGATCGAATAGCTGTAAATCATCTTTCTTGTCAAATGTGTGATTTCCCATGGTTATCACATTAACACCATTAGAGAAAAATAAATCACAAATGGACTGCGTTATTCCAAATCCATGAGCAGAATTCTCCCCATTCACAATGATGCAATCAAACCCACACTTAGAGCGATGTTCTGACAAATACTTTACCAGTGCATTTCTGCCAGCTTTTCCGACCACATCTCCGAAAAAAGCTAATCTCATTGCGTCACTCTTCGTATATTATCAGTTTGTTTTTGTATATGAGACATCCTTTTTAGATTTTTAAAATTTCTTGTAAATGCGTCATTCATTTTTTTCTCGGAGACATATTCTTTAAGCGTTTTTTCATCCGGTAACTGAGCGCGTTGCACATCTTCACTCAGATACATCATTACATTAAGATTATTGGGATTATCCATAGATGGGGCAATAACAGGCTTTCCGCTCTCCTTTGATTTAAGTATCATTTCCATATAATATGGATGTGGTCGCGACATGGTTTCTTCCTCTAGCTTTATATCATTTACCAAGCAATATCTTTTTAGATTTCCTGCTGTTTCCATTTGCGATATTTGATTTAACGTCGATTCAATTTTCTCAACATCTTTTTTTGTGAATAAATTGCTTCTATAAGTGACTGTTGCTTTCAAAACTTTATATGTGGCTTCCGAACTCGCAACTCTACCTGCTTCAGCTGTGTCTATTAAGCATATGACTTTGTATCCGCTTTTAGTTTTGATTATGTCGCTAATAGTTCCTGTTTTCATTGATTTTAGTTGCGCAACAACCTCTGGTTCTAAAGACGTCGTTTTATACCATTTAGGAGTACCTCTTTTCCCAACTTTAATTGTTTGCGAGAAATTTTCTGCAAGTGCCTGAAAATCAAATCCTTTAAGTGCTAATGTTCGTATTTTTTCTAAACTTGAGCGTTCATATCTAAATATCTCAGATATCAAATACCGTTTTGATGCTATTAGCGCCTGCTGTTCCTTCTTTGCTGTTTCAAGCTCAGCCGAGCTCACTCGGTCATTGTCAGCAAGATATTGAGAAATCAGCTGAAATACCAATCTGGATTTAATATTCTGCCGAAATATTTTGATACTAACTCCATATGACAAAACTCGTTTTTCAAGTTCAGATATGGATATGTTGTTCATAGAAGCTAACCTCAAAAGTTCTTTTTCAACATCACTATTCGTAACTCGTATGCCAAATAACTTTGCACACTGCCCTCTCAACTTATCATCTTCAAGAGATTCAATAACCGCCGGAGCCATCATTTTAGCGATGTCTTTGTCGTACTCCCTTCCAGAGAAAAAGAATATAAGTTTCGTAGCATTCACAACATCGATATTAGTAATCGGATCATCATTTACTGTTTCAAGGGAAAACACCTCAGATATCAATGTTTTGCCACTACCGGTATTTTGCTTACGTTTGTCTCTATCAATCAATTTCAAAAAAGCAATGGCATCGCGACCTTTGTCAGCTAAAGTTTTCTGGGTCTTCTGGGGATTATAAATAATAGATTCATCTGGTGCTTTACCAACCGAATTGGGCTTCATCCTTGTTTGCGAATCTGCGCAAACCGCACATAAAGACAACAAAAACAAATATTTAAATTTCATATTTACTATATGTAATAGATGACAACACCCAGTTCAATCTTATCATATTAATGCACGTCATGTCCATACGATGCATATGTTATGAACCTATACATTTTGCAAATTCCTTCTGGAAATTTAGGTGGATAGTAGTGTAAGATTATATGTGTAGTGACGATGCTGAAGTAGCTCAGTTGGTAGAGCAACTGATTCGTAATCAGTAGGTCGGAGGTTCAACTCCTCTCTTCAGCACCAGTGTTGATTTTAGATACATCGAAAAATAGTGCATATTCCTCCAATTCATGAAATAGTTCTTTGTCTGTTCCAGATAGCCAGACAGAGACATCGTTGGAACTTTGGACAAACGAGTTGATATATCTAAACAGTAAATTGCGGTGTTCTGTATCTAAATGTGTTATAACGTCGTCCAGCAAGATGATCAAATTGCGATTATCTGTTTTTATGTGTTGCAAAATAAAATCAAAAAATACAGCAAGAATTAACATTTTTTGTTCACCGGCAGAGCATTGTTCAGCATCTATCTGTTTTTCTTCGTGAAATACAATCCAGTCACTTCTGTTTGCACCAAATGTTGTGGAACCAGAAAATGCATCTTTTTGTCGCTGAGTTTTCAACTTAAGTTTATATAGTTCATTGCAATTGCTTTCTGCTAGAATCTCTTCTTCTACTCTTCCGAACATTCTGGAGCGAAATAAGGGAAATTCACCGTTTCTTATTTGAAATTTTTCTAACTCTGTTGCAATATTGCTTCTCGTCTTTGCTATTTTGATACCTAGATCAGCAATCTTCTCTTCCACTATATCAAGCCATTTTGATATAGCTTCATTTGCCCCGTTTTCGCAGAATTGCTTCAGAATTTTTAGACGTTCTCTTGTGAGTTTTTCATAATCTTTTAATGCATCGCTATGTTGTGGATAAGATATATCGCAAAACATATCGATAAAATCGCGTCTTTCTGATGGCGACTGCATAAAAAGACGGTCTGTTTCATACGTCATCCAAAGTACCCGATTATCTTTTCTAAATTCGTTTAAGTTTCGGACATTTTTCCCATTTATTTTATATATTCTTTTGCCAGCATTATCATTTTTGATATACCCTGATGAAAATTCGCCGTTATCTGTTTCTGCTGTTATGTTCCAATAGTGCTGTTGTCCTTTGTTATTTATCATGTCATCATACCGAGCTTTTCTCAAGCCGTGGCTAGTGTATAGCAAGGATATGCTTTCCAAGATGTTTGTTTTCCCTATTCCGTTTTTTCCATACAAAACAACGATTCGTTTATCTGGTTGCAATGATAATTTTAATGTAATATAATTCCTAAAATTATTTATTTGTAATTTGTTTAACATAATTGTAATCGTTTTGTTCTTGCATAATTCGCTTCATTTTCCTTATGCAAAAGAATATGCTTATGATATAGAGAAGCACAATCACGCAAAATACCCGCCAAGTATATGCAAATGTGATACCTATCGTCAGAAAGGCACAAATCATAAAGATTGTGAATTGAGAACGCTTTATATGGAATTTTTTTATTGATGGGGTAGGAAGTTTCGATATACAGAGAAGTCCGGAAATTACAACATCGACTGCGCAGAAGTATTCGTTTTTAAAAATTTCAAGCCCATACGCGTTAAATAAAATTATAGGAAAAAGAGCTAATACCGCACCAGCAGGAGCCGGCACGCCGGTAAAAAATTTGCCTGAAAGAGGTGTTTTAATATTTTCGATGTCATGAGTGTTAAATCGGGCTAACCTAAGACACATACAAACAGCAAAAAATGCCGATATCATCCAGCCAATACGATTAAGAGATGAAAGACTATAAAGATAAATTACGATGGATGGGCACACTCCAAAAACAGCAAAATCAGAGAGGGAGTCGAGTTCTGCACCAAATCGACTGCATGAGTTAAATAGACGAGCTAAACGCCCATCAGTAGCATCAAAAAATGCGGCAATAACGACTGCTATGACGGCATATTCCCAGTTCGATGCTAATGCAAATTTTACTTGCATCATGCCGAACACCAGTGCTGAGAGCGTAGCTAGATTTGGGACAATTTTGCCAACAGGGATATTTTCAAAAATTTTTTTATTTTTATTCTTCACTAGAAAGATTTTAATTGAAACCGAAATATAGGCTCAGCCTAACACAATTTTTGCGAGTCTTCAATCCCGGTATTACCAATCCAACAAGAAACGATAAAATTGATGCAAGCTTTATGGAGTTTTTCTTTAATACAGAAAGTGCGCGGTGGTGATATATTGCCTATCAACTTTTCCGCTATAGCTTGATATACACGGCGTGGCATCTAATTGACTGTCATGCGAACTCTTTGCTAAACTGGCAACGTGGATTTTATTGCTAGGAATTGCATTGAGCGTTGCAAAACAATTGTTACAGGGTGGTATCTTTTTGATTTTTTTGCTTGCAGGCTGTTCTTCTGTGCACAATGATGGTGTCGGAATAAAAAGTTCTGGAACGAATGTCGATGTTTCTCAACAAGATGAACGATTTTGCAACTCCGATATTCGCAAACTAATAGCGTCTGAAGAAAAAGCTAAAGGAATTCCTGCGGGGATTTTGAACTCTATTGCTGCTGTTGAGTCTCAGCACAGTGCGTATGCGGTGAATGCCAAAAGAAAGTCGCATAAATTCAAAACGAAAGCAGAAGCAGTTTCATTTATTAAAAGTACAGCACAATCCGGAGAGAAAAATATAAGTGTAGGTTGCTTACAGTTACACTATGATACCCATAAGAAGCATTTTGCATCTGTTGACGATATGCTCTCTCCAAAAGGCAACGTAGCCTATGCTGCTATGTTGTTAAGAAGTTTGTATGACAGGTATGGAAGTTGGGAGTTGGCTATAAAGAAATATCATAGTAGCAAGGAACAATATAGCAATCTTTACTATCGCAAGGTTATGAAGGCATATGGCGCATCACGGAAGTTTAGCTAAATTCTAGATTGATAATGCATGACGAAACGGAATTTTTTAAAGATAAAAAGGCTGACGCTCAGCAGTTGATATCTTTTGGATTTTCCCAAGAGGGGGCAAAATACCTTTATCAGCAACCGATTGTAGATGGCATATTTATCTTATACGTTTTGATGGATGGTGCTAGCGTTTTTACAAATATCATGGATGTGCAATCAAATACGGAATACTGCTTGCATAATATTCCTGGAGCTGATGGAAAATTCGTCGGTAAAGTCAGAATGGAATATGAACGAATTTTGACAAATATTCGAGAACAATGTTTCACTCAGTATGTGTTTAAAACGCGAATGGCAGAAGCGGTAATAAATTTTGCATACGAAAGGTTTGGCGACAGATTGGAATTTTTATGGGATAAATTACCAACGGCCGCGATTTTGCGACACAAAGTTTCTCGTAAATGGTATGCAATTTTTATGAAAATTTCTGCACAAAAACTTGGACTTGATTATGATAGTCATATTGAAATACTCAATTTAAAGGTAGAAGCCGAAATCATTGCTAAAATTGTTGATAGAATAAAATTCTTTCCTGCTTATCACATGAATAAACGTAGTTGGATAACGGTGAATCTCAATGAAATCGATAATATATCGGAAATTACATCACTGATACTAGAAAGCTACGCTTCTGTTTCGTAGGTTAAAATTCATACTTTGCAGTTGGATTCCAAAAACAGAATTGCCTTATTCCAAGCCTTCGCAGTGCATCCACTTGTTCTTGAAGTTGCTTCAGCTTATATGCTTGCCATAACCCTCTCTTCAGCCATGTTGCAGTAAAAGCCTGTATCCATGGACGAGATTTGTTCTTTTTGTTCTTGAGTGCTTTGTTGGAGTATTCCATTGCGTACTGTACTATTTTCCCAGGATTTATATCCGGTTTCTCAACGCCTAACGAACCAGCTGGCCAGTGGGATGGGTAAATCATCGGACAAATATAATCAACTTTTTCTGTCATACCTATGTAGTCTTGTCCCAATTTTTCTGAGCTTAATGCGCTTTGTTTTAGCGATTCAGGAATAATACATCCGAAAACGTCCGCTGAAATTTTTGTCCCGTATGCATGAATTTTAGGAATAATAAAATCCAGAAATTCATTTATGATTTGTGTTTTACTCTTTGTTTGTAGTTCCTGAGTTATTGATGTTTGTTCAAGCGATTTATACTGAGGCAGTCGGATATAGTCAAACTGAATTTCATTAAAGCCTAGTTTTGCTGTGGCTTCAACTATTTCCCCAAGATATTGCCAAACCGCCTTATTATATGGATTGATCCAGCTCATCTTTTCTTCATCCACATAAATCGTTCCATCTTTGTTTTTTATTGCGAACTTTTTATCGGTAAAACCGGATGTAAATTTATCTTTGAAAGTAACAATGCGTGCAATTGTGTAAAATCCCATAGATTTTAGTTTCGTCAGCAACTGTTTTATATTCTTTATGTAAGGTGTATATTTAATTTTAGGATCGTCCAAATTACAGGTTATTTCTCCTTCGTCATTTTTTATGTCTATTACTACTGCGTTAATATTCAACTTTTTGGCTTTCCTTACTTTATGCAAAATATCTTCTGATGCACTAACGTAAATTCCACGTAATTCGAAATCTTTGCAGTCAAGTTCTGCTCGTGCTTGTATCAATGTCGTGATTAATCCGAATGCACATATTATTTCGAACATGTATTTAAATGACATTTTATTTTTTTGTAATCCATTAACTCTGTGAAAAGTGTTTCATAACCTTTTCATAAAAATCAATAAAATTTTGCAAATTACGAAAAATCTCACTTAGGCACATAATAAAAACAGGTGATTACCTATCTGCGAGGTATTTCAATATTTTACTCATAAAATTCGAACATTCTGACGAATGTCACGGCGGGCTGATTTTATGACTTCGTGAAAAATATATAAAAATTATATAAAATTTTTTGTTTTTGATATTCTGTTGAGTAAGAAGTTTTGTATCAGGACATGTCTTATGAACAAAAAGACCCAAGTG
>CADBQC010000022.1 GCA_902796745.1 uncultured Pseudomonadota bacterium | reverse complement strand
TCGTTTTTCTCTGGAGTAGCTTCCATCGCATAAGATGCAGAGGTAGCAATCGTCACCAAAGTTGTTGTTAATGTTAATAGCTTTTTCATAACATATCCAAAAAATATCATGTCTATTTTTAGATTTGCATTTTTGGGAAGCTATTGTTGAATTAATATCTACACTGCCTCTCATAAAATTGAAATTTAGCATGATTTTTTATAAAATTAAAGAAAACACTTGACATAAAACATTTATCACAATTAGCTTACTATTCTCTGGTTGGATATGGAAATTTTACCAAACGATTATGACAGATTATGAACATGAAACACCGACATATTGAATATAAAATAACTATCTGCAATTTAAAGCAAGGGGAATAGAGAGCAAGAAGGATAAAAGTTAAAAAAAGAAATATGGGATTGACAAACGGAGAAAATGAAAAGCATATTAATTCTTATTTACTCGCTTGTTAATCCCTTCATTAATGAACTTGCTTGTCAGTGCAATTTAATTTCTCGTCTTGAAGGCTAGCCGTAAGTTTGCTACCATATCCTTTAGAAAAAAGGATTGGAGTAATGAATTGATAGCATTAGAGCGCCTAAATAACGGGATAACAGTTGCAACAGACACGATCGATAGTTTTGAGACTGTATCATTAGGGCTATTTGTAAATATTGGTTCTGTTAACGAAAATGCTGAGCAAAAAGGACTTTCTCATTTTCTTGAGCATATGGCATTTAAAGGCACGAAGACACGTACAGCTTTGCAGATATCGTATGCAATTGAATCTGTTGGCGGATATATAAATGCGTATACAAGCAAAGAAATTACAGCATTTCACGCAAAAGTTTTAAAAGAAAATGTAAAACTCGCTCTGGATATCATAACGGATATTGTTCAAAATTCTATTTTCGATGAACAAGAATTTGTAAAAGAGCAGGGCGTAATTATTCAGGAGATAAGACAACTTAACGATGCGCCGGATGAATATGTTTTCGATATGTTTCAAGCTAAGTGTTACGAAGACGAAAGGCTTGGAACACAAATTCTAGGCAGTGAAGAAGATATTTTAAGATACAGTCCAAACGATCTTGATACTTATCTCAAAACAAAATATTCAACGGATAAGATAGTGTTGGTTGCCAGTGGCAAGATTGAGCATAATGCCTTCCTAGAATTAGCTAATAACTTTACTTCTGGCATGAAAAAATTCGATGTTGAACCGGTTGAAAAACAACGTTACAAAGGTGGATTTTCATTTAAGCAAAAAGAATTAGAACAAACTCACTTGATTTTCGGATTTGAAGGAGTAAGTCATTCGAGCGATGAAAAATTTGCGCTATCTGTATTATCAGCAATACTAGGAGGAGGCATGTCTTCACGCTTGTTCCAAGAAATAAGAGAAAAAAGAGGTCTGGCGTATTCTGTATTCTCCTTCTGCTCTAATTACCGGGATTCAGGTATATTCGGGGCGTATGCTGCATGCGATGATAGCCAAGCTGAAGAGGTTGTAAAGATATCCTTAGCAGAATTTGAGAAAATACAACAAGACATAACCGACGCCGAACTGAATAAAGCAAAGATGCAATTAAAAGCATCCCTGTTAATGGGATTGGAGAGTTCATCCACCAGAATGGAAAGAATGGCAAATCAATATATAAATTATGGTAAGTTGCTTCCAATTGAGGACATTATTGAAACAATAGACGCGATATCTGTCGAATCGTTAAAACGGGTCGCGCGAAGGATTTTCGCTAGCAAACCAACTCTCGCTCTAATAGGCAAAGGGCAATGCGCGGAGAAATTGAATGAATACGTTTAAAAAATTACTTTGCTTCTCTGCCGTATTTTTTGTTGGATGTGCGACAAGAACTCCAGTTGGGCCAGTGCATATGTCTAACAAAACCTACTTTTGCAGGGGGGAATGGCATCATCCGCAAAATTATTATGAATATGACGAGGTCGGAATAGCATCTTGGTATGGTGATGATTTTCACGGCAAGGCAAAAGCTAGCGGTGAGCGATTTAACAAAATGGCAATGACCGCAGCACATAAAACCCTTCCTATACCATCCGTTGTTAAAGTGACGAGTTATAAAACAGGAAAGTCAGTTATTGTTGTCGTTGATGATAGAGGCCCTTTCGTCTATAATGGCAGGATAATTGATTTGTCTTATAATGCGGCGAAAGCGCTAGGCATACACAATATGAAACCATCAACCGTGAGGGTTCAGACGCTAGTTTCTGACAGCCTCAAACTATCACAATACATTGGATGGAATTGTAAAAACAAAAGAGATATGTATGGGCGTTCTTGGGCAGAAGTATATTTTCAGGAAATTAGAAAAGACGGCAATACTATCTATACTGAACCCAAAATAACCGTTAAACAAAATAAATCGAAAAAAATTCAGACTCAAAAAAGAGTAAACAGCTTAGGGAAGTGTTTGAAACAAATATAGTTGATGCGCACTCTCTCGTGGAATATAATAAAAATATATCTGAGAGCGCAGGATTGGTAATGGCAAAAATCAGAGAGAAAATATTCAAGATTTTAGATATATGTTGTTGCCTTCTTTGTCACATTGCTGTATCGACAGCTTTAATTAATGCGTCAGAAGTTAAAGAAACATCTCGCTTGGTTTTGGTAATCAGTTCACCTAATACAAATACACTTGATAAAAATGGAAAATTAACCAGACAAAACGAAGTATTTCCTTTGCAAACTTTAACAGAGCAGGATATCAAGACGATAAGCAAAGTGAATACCGAGGAGGGAAAAACGCCAAGTGTAGAAGTTTTGAAAGGAATATGTAGTTCATACATAACAAAACCTTCAAATGAAACAGCTGAATTGTTATACCTATTGAGTTGTCGGAAACAACAAAATGATCGGATATTAATAGATAAAATGGCAAATGAGTTTAAAATATCGGATAACTATAAAATTTCTCCTTTTAAACTATTCTTTGTCGGAAGTGTCTCGAATGATGTAGATTTAAAGTGTGATAATTTAATTGAAAAAAATGGGTTTGTTTCCAGTATAGTTGAGGACTATACGCACATTCTGATGGGAAAAATTCCTACACAAATTATTGAAAGCTATTCAAGGCAATGCCTAAATTCGCTGGTATCTGAAATTGATAAAACTATGGAGACTCTTGGGAAATTTCAACAATCCCAGATGATTTTATTACGTATGGTAGTACTCGCATACGAAGAAATAATCAATGTATGTATGTTGTCACAGCATACTACTGAAGTATACTTAGCTTATAATTTGATCTATAAGTCTTTATACAAAGAAAGATCAAATGACGATACTTATCTTGGAGAACAACAATCAAAAAATCTAATACATATAAGCGATAAGATAAGTGAGATAAGTAAAGAATACAATCCGATTAACTTGGATGACAACTCTCTGAAAACGTTTTTAGATGACTGTATGAATGATGACTACGAATTGAACTCACTAATTGACTTATTAAGTATAGCGAATAAGCTACATAGCGCGGATATTGCAGATGGTTCTGTTTTGGATTGCACTGAACAGGTATTTTTCGGTGTAATGTGTGACAAAATGAGTATTTTATCAGGTAAAATTCGTGACTTATTACTTTGTTTACGCCATTTATTGCTATATAAAAACAGCTAGCCTATCATAAGTATGCGAGCTAAAAAAAGATGCCTTCGATAAAATTTATTTAAGACATCTTTGGTATGAGACAATAAAGAACGATTTTTTAAAAAATTTCCAACAACATTATCATCAGTCCTGCAATAACGCAAATAAGTAAAACGAACTTATTCAAAATACATAAGTATGGTTGCTGTATTTTCGCTTTGAAGAACAGGTAAGTTGGCAACAATATAGCGATGACTACTAGTATAGCTCCAGCAAATGATAAAGTTTTTATAAATGCATTAGGAACAATTGCAGATATGCCGTATGCAGGAAGTATTGTAGCGAGCGTTGCAATGAACCGAGGACACTTAATTTTATCTTGCAATCCTAAAGTGTATGATTCTGTCAGTCCAAGTCCAACTCCTATTATTGATGTTAGAATTGTGAAGATAGAAAGCCACCAAATTATAACCTGTAATTTAGAAAATTTGAAGATGACTGATAACTCCTGAATTAAATCGCCAACTTCTATTTTTCCATTCAGCATGAGCCCGAAGAACTCACGATTTGATTTGTAAATAACGCATAGAACACCACAAGTCCAAACCATATACACAATCATAGGAATAATACTTCCATAGAAAAATGCTCGTTTTAACATTGGAACGTCTTTCCCACAATAATCTCTAAGAGAGTGGAAAATGACCTGATATCCGAATGAAGTGAAAACAATAGTCGCTATTGCTGAAATATTGCCGAAATTTGGAGCGACACTCCATGGCACATTGTGATAGTCAACGCAATTTATAATTTTTACCATCAGCAAAAAGAATAATCCTAAAAACCCAATGAACGCGATGTTGTTGATTTTAGAGATAATACGCGTTGGACACAACAATAAAATAACAATGCCAATACTCAATATTGTTTGTATAGCTAAATTAGAACATTCTGCTCCGATAAGTTTTTGGATTATTGATGAACCGCCATATATGTATGCAGCCAGTAGCGCATACGACAGTAGTTTTACACTGGTTTCACCTATTATTTCTGCGATTTTACCAGAGAATTTTTGCCCTAATAAACCCAAAGACAGACCGCGTTCAGAATGTAGATTTAACTCTACGCTCACCAGCGATGGATAATATGTCAAAAACCATATTGCAAACATTATAACTAAGCTTGGGACAACTCCGAGTTTAGCTAAAGCCATTGGTAATGCTAGCATTCCAGCACCAATGCAAGTCCCTGCCACTAATAAAATAGATGTAATCTGCTTATTCATTTCTTCCTCATATAAAGATAACTAAAAAATACTGGATATTAAATGGAGACAATAAATTCTTACTAGCTTCTCTGGAAGCCAGTAAATCGAAAAAATCTTGACAAGGAGAAAAAACGACACAACACACTTAAAACTCTCATATGTCATTCTCCTGTCCTAAAAACTATACCATATATCCTATCAGCATTAATAAGCTCGTTCAACAAAAAAATTTGTATAGGTTCCTAACATATGAGACAAAATTTGGCTTGAGAGGGCTAAGGCGATTTAAGTAGAGCAAATAGAAGAAAAGTCTCCAGTTTTGCGAAACTTCCTGAAAAACAGGTCAAACACTGGGAATTGCTTCACCGTCATGGGATTACCAACAATAATGTAGGCATCAGTCGAACTACGTATTATCGGCGAAAGAAGTGGTTTTAATGTTGGAAAGAAGCATGAGAAAGCTCTTATTTTATGTAATTTTTAGTTCGTTTAGTCATGCTTATCTATGACAAAAAAGCTCCGTTTCTATTCGAAGCCTTCTTTTTTGTGGACGGTGACTTGTTATTTGTTGGCCTATTTTCCCTCATTTTTCGGATGCCACTCGTTCCATAATTCTTCGGTAGGAAGTTCAACTAATCCGTCCAATCGCTCCAGTAACAGTTTTCCCTCCTTTTTTAATGCATCTAGATCTTGAATATTGATTGTATCGCCGCGTTTTTCCCGCGTAATTCCGTTTATAGCATCTGTTATCCACTGGCGCTCTTTGTACTCTAATTCTACAATATACAACTGATTATCGTAACAACTAATGGTTGGCCAGAAACGGTACGATTTGTTTTTATTTTTTTTATCAGTTAACATGATTCCGATAAAAAAACATGCGCCTTCGTTCAACTTGTGACTCTTTTGGTTCTTCACGTTAGGAGCTAGAATATTCTTCAGTTTGCATTGTCCAAACGAGAATAAATCTTCATTCAACTTAAGAGCATCTACATATTCTTGTATATAATTAACAGCATCATCCAGGTTTTTCTCGAGTGAATTTAATAAATGGTTCAATTCCTCCGCATCATTTTTGAAGCGTTCTTGATAGTAATCCTCATAATACGCCTTTATTCTCTCAAGTTTATTTCCCAATACTTCCTTTACATTCGATATATCGTTACTATGTGATTTTCCAGTTCTATAAAGATTGCTCCTATTAATAGCTTCATGAACATAGTTATACAAAATAACTGCATTCCAGTTTGCAGGTGTATACTTTTCTGGACGTGTGTTCTCAAATGTTATGATATTATCAGCTTTCTTACCTTTAAACTCCCCCTCATCAGCAACACAATCACCTATGGCTTTCCCGATTACTCTTGTCCTGGACTCCTCATAATATTTATCAAGAATCCAGGAATGCTTATAATCGTCATCGTAATACCTATGGTACTTATAATGCTGTATCTTATCTTCTCTCGTAGAACATTTTGATTCCCAAGCTATCTGATTTAACTCACTCCTAAAATCACATAGGTTTGTTTTCGCTATAACATCACTCAAAATAGAAACAAATATAGCTATAATATTAACTAAGTATAGCCCCCCAAAAAATAAACACTTTTTGTTTAACATTACTTATCCTCCTATTCTAAAAAAATTACGTATAAAACCGTCCCATGAGTAGGATAACATAGTTTTTATGAGCGGGCAAATTTCTCTCATTGTTGTCCGAGTGTACTAGATGCAAGACGAGAATTAGGACAGATAGACGAATCAGCTTAATTTAAGAAATGTGGCTTTAAATGGAGCTGAGAGAATATTAAAATCGATCAAGAGAATAGACTGTGAAGTAAAATATACTCATCTGAGTATATCGTACTTGTCGTTTATAATTACGTTATCTCATTCCCGCACAGAAATCACAGAACAGCGCTCTCCCAGCTTTTTAGCCACATCTAAAGCCATTTGTTGGGAGGTATAAGGTCCGACTAGTATCGCTCGTTGGGTATCTCCCTTTGAACTACTAACTTTTTTAACAAAGATATCCTTGCCTTCAAAAACATTTCCGTATTTTTTCTTAAGTAATTTTGCTTCATTTAACAAAACTTGGCGATCCTTACCTGGAGAAAGTTTTATGAAATATAGTTTTTCACTCACTATGGAATATTCCTCAACATCATTTTCACCTTGGAATGCTTGATGTCGTTCGGGTATTTGGAAAGTTTCTTCCTGAGGAGGAAGAAGGCGTTCTTCTTGGCTATCTGATGCGATCGAATTATCCACTACGCCATACACTGCCTTATCCTTATATGGTATATCTGCCCCACCTGGAGCCTCAGGAAGCACTTTAAACGATGATTGACTCGGTTCTATAATCGGTATGTCGTGTGAATCGCGTGGGTAATGTGAAGAATTACTGTTCCAATTATAAATAAGCCAAGAGATGCAAACTAAAGATAGAATTGACGCAAAGGTAATTATAAATTTTTGCCAAAGCTCTCCAAATGGCAACAATCTCTGCCGTCGCGGAGCTCCCCTGTCACTATCCCAATAAGACTGATTAAATTCCGCATAAGCATCACGATGAACATTTGGATTGTACCGTTGCAATGGTGGCAACTTACGTTTCTGGTAACGTATCATCCGCTCATTTATTATGTTATTTTGCCCAGAAAAATACCCTGTTTCTTGAGCCTCATCTTCAGGGATATATTCCTGAGATGAGGAACGATAATCGTCGTATTCTTGTGACATTTCCGGTTCCTCTTGCTCATTCCAAGATTCAGACGCTTCCCAAGACGGCTTGGTGTTTCTCTGTTTTGCCCCTCTTTTTGGAGACATAAAAACATCATCATATCTTAAATATCTTTGCCGACTATCCCCAGGTTTTCTTCCTTTGAAATTATCATTCATTTTTATACTGTCACCTCATCTCTGACATCGGGGTTATCCCAATTATATCAAACCCATCTTCCAAAATAATTTTTGTTGCCATAAGTAGTGACAACCTGGCTATAGTATCCTTCCTATTTGTAGGGTCTATGAATCTCAGGGTTGTATTGATTTTGCCCTTATTCCACAGAGCATGAAATAACGACGCTATATTTTGCATATATGCAGGAATTCTATGCGGTTCAATTGCCATTGCTGTTGATTTTATCTGTTCCTTCCAGAAAGCTAATGCCTTTATAAGTGAGAGTTCTGCTTCATCAGAGAGTATTGACTTATCACAATTCATCAACTCATTTTTATCAATCTTTCCATTTTCTGCTTCAAAATGCCTGAAGACAGAACATATTCGCGCATAAGCGTATTGAATATAAAAAAGTGGATTGTCCATTGACTGTTCAACAGCTTTGACAAAATCAAAATCTATCATGACATCGTGATGTCTCGAAATCATCATATATCTAGTGACGTCTTTTCCTACACGTTCTACGACTTCTTTTAGTGTTATGAACGTCCCTGCACGTTTGGACATTCTAACAGGTTTTCCATTTTCAAGAAAGTTTACCAGTTGATATAGTCGCACTTCTAAGCTGGCATGCCCTTCACTTAGTGCATTTACCGCCGACTTTAGACGCTTAACATACCCATTATGATCCGCACCTAAAATAGCTATCATCTTGGTAAAACCACGTCGGATTTTATCTAAATGATAAGCTAAATCTCCAGCGAAATATGTCCAAGTGCCATCTGCTTTGCGTATGGCTCTATCAACGTCATCTCCGTATTTCGTTGAACGAAATAAAGTTTGCGGACGTTCTTCCCAATCGTCAGAATCCGTAATTCCCTTAGGTTTGGGCAGTGTCCCCTCATAAATATCACCTCGCTTTTTCAATATTTCTAGAGCGTCATTCACAAGGTTACGTTTGCACAGTTCAGCTTCGGATGTGTATTTATCCATCACAACACCGAGAAGAGCCAGGTCTTTTTTGACATTTTCCATCATCTTGTCGATTGAATACCGACAGAAGAAATCAAGCCATTCAGTTTCCTTTTTATTTAAATATTGATTTCCATGTTCTTCGATTAAACTTTTAGCCAAATCTTTAATATACTCTCCACAATACATATCAGAAGTAAAATCATTGTCAGAAACAGTCTCTCCTAAAGCCTCGCAGTATCGAAGATATACGGAGCGCGCTAAAAACTTTATCTGATTTCCTTGGTCGTTGATGTAAAATTCACGAGTTACTTTGTATCCCACGCGTTCCAGCAAATTTGCTACAACGCTTCCAAAAACAGCATTTCTAGCATGACCAGTGTGCAGAGGCCCTGTCGGGTTTGCAGAAACGAATTCCAAATTTATGGGGGTATTTTCAAAAATATTTGAATGACCACAGCTATCTTGTTTTTCAATTATCTCTGATATAACATTTTGCCAAGTCCTATTATGTAATCTAAAATTTATAAAACCTGCTCCAGCTATTGAAACTTCAGAAACATCTTCATTTTTATCTAACTTTTTACAAATCGCTTCAGCAAGCACTTTCGGAGCAATCCCAAGCTTCTTTGCGAACATCATAGCAACGTTGGTATACAGATCACCAAATGTTTTATCTTTTGGCCGTTCTATAACAATATCATCGCATGAAACCACAATTTCCGGCTTACAAAAAGGTTTCATAGCATCTAAAATGCATTTACGTATTGAATTAAACATCAAATTCAAACAGACTATGGAAACTAATCAATTGTACGATAATAGCAATTTGATGGCAATGACCAGGACTGTATAGGTTCATAACACATGAGACAGAAAAGACCTGTGAAGGAGGAAGATAGTATAGGACTAGCCACTAGCCCAAAAAGTCTCCAGAATTAAATTGTTAATGTGTACTGCAAGGCAAATAGCGCAAATGCCACGAAATTTTTAAAAGAATTAATCGAAAATGTTCCGTATAAAGTTCGCTCAATTCAAATCGATGGAAGCTAAACTTGAAGTTTCTTCTATTCGTTCTGCTACTTGCAAAACCAACATATAATTCCAAAATCGAACGCAGTAACCGGGGGATTTTATGTCACCATAACTGAGAATTACATTATCTAAACCCGCAGAGAACTTATACGCCACCTACAGCTGTGTTTTCGTTAACGGAACTTGTAGCGGTGGTTCCATCCGAAATTTATGCAAATATAACTTTTATCGCTTCTACTCTTCCCTGCTCGGACTGACCCCATTGGAGTATATTTCTAAGTATAGCTCAGGAGACGCTCTACGTCTTACTTTTCTCTGAACTTGGACAAAATGTTTTATATGCTGAAAAAGCTAAATTGTTTTACTCCAATGCAGTGAACTTACGTTTTACGCAAGACTTATGGTAGCATCTGGATATCGTCGCAAAAAATTATTTTTGTATGAATTTCAAGTTAACTGATAATCGTTTTTATCGATGCTATCTAGGCATGCTACCATATGTCAAACCATACGCATTTAGAGCTATTCTTGCTGTGACATTGTGTGTACCTATAGGTGCACTGGATGCTGTAATTGCAATGTCTTTAAAACCGTATACTGATCGGATTATGATTGAAAAATCCGCGCAAGATGTTTGGTATATTCCGATTGCAATACTCTTGTTTGCTATTATTCAAGGTGCATTGATTTACCTCGCGACCTACTTGAATGCCTGGGTTGGAGAAAAGATGACTAGGGATTTAAAATTTGAACTTTATGGCAAACTAATATCGTATGATGCGACGTTTTTTGACAGGACTCATTCTGGGGAAATTATTTTCAATTTCAATGACCAAGTAGATGTGGCAAGTTCTCAATTGCTAACGAAGGTAAAATTGCTGATATCTAGAATATTTTCATCGATTTCTCTAATCGGAGTTCTAATATACAACTCTTGGAAACTTTCGATTATTGCTCTCATAGTAATGAGTTGTGCCTTTGTTCCTATGGCAAAAATTCGGAAAAAAATTCAGGGCACAATGAAAAAAGTAGTTGATAGCAGTGCCGTTTTGGTTACCGAGTATAATGAAAGCTATTCAGGTAATAAAACGATATCTGCATACAATCTTTATCAGCATCAAAAATCTAAATTTTGGAACATACTTTGCAAAGTGACAAAAGGACGCATAAAGTTGTCTCAAAAAACAGCGTGGCTTTCACCAATAATGCACGTAATCATAGCTGTGGGGATTGGGATTTCAATAGCATATGGGAGTTATCTTATTGTTTCGGAACAGATTACAAGCGGAAATTTTGTTTCGTTTTTAACGGCATTGATTATGTTATATAATCCGGTAAAAAATTTTGGTAACAATGTTAAGGAATTTCAACTCTCACTTTTCGCTATTGAGCAAGTCTTAGAAAAGATGAAACTTGAACCAAACATAAAGGATAAGAAAAATGCTGTAAACTTGTATGAATTCAAGTCAGAAATACAATTTGAAAACGTTGACTTTTCGTATGATAACGGCAAGAGAATTTTGCATTCATTGAATTTAAGCATCAAAAAAGGAGAAACAGTAGCCCTTGTTGGAAATTCTGGTGGGGGAAAATCTACAATCGCTAGCTTGCTTCCCCGTTTTTACGATGTATGTCATGGAGCTATAAAGATAGATGGCATTAATATAAAGGATTACTCTCTAGAAAGTTTGCGCTCAAACATTGCTGTGGTGTTTCAGGATAATTTTTTGTTCACTGGTACGATTAGGGACAACATAATGATAGGTAACCAAAACGCATCGGATGAAGACGTCAAAAATGCTGTAAAAATGGCGTATCTTGATGACCTTTTGAATTCATCGGAGGGACTTGATACTCAAATTGGTGAACGTGGGATACTTATTTCTGGAGGGCAAAAACAACGAATTGCGATTGCCCGCGCATTCCTAAAAAATGCTCCAATATTGATTTTGGATGAAGCTACATCTGCGCTTGATAACAAATCGGAGGCAATCGTGCAAAAGGCAATTGCTAATTTGATGAAGGACAAAACGGTATTAGTTATCGCTCATCGTTTATCAACTATCCAAAATGCTGATAAAATAGCCGTGATAGAAGCAGGGCAAGTAGTAGAAACCGGCACTCATGAAGAGCTTATATCAGCTCCTCAAGGGGCATACAGGGCACTTTATGATGCCCAATTTGCTAGGGGTAATAGTCATCATTCCAGCAACTCTAATTAAAAAACACATATTGCTACACCTATTAGAATGCGATATGCCATCAGGGCAAAGAAGCCTTTTCGCTCCATTAATCGGACGCAAGGTAGGATAACTATCAATCCTATCAAAGCTGTCAATACAACTCCTAACACACTATTTAAAGGAAAACTTGTACATTGCGAATTCTTGCCGCAACTAAAAAGTTCCAAAACCAATGAGCCAAAAATACTTGGTATGGCGAGCATTAATGAAAAATCTATTGCTTTTCGTCTAGATAATCCCAACATACGCGACGCTGTAATGCAAATCCCAAGACGACTTATCCCCGGGAAAATAGCTATTGCTTGACAACAACCAATAAAAAAAGCCTTTGCTAAGGAGATACCATTTCTATCTGCTTTTGACACATAAGAAAATTTGTCAAACACATACAGAAGTATACCGAAAATAATGCTTAAAATTCCCATGATCTTTGGAGAATCAAATTCTTTAACAAAATCATGCGAAAAATATCCTACTAAAACAACAGGTATTGTGCCCAACACAAGAGGCATAAAATATGTTTCGTGAACTCCCTTTTTCTCGAATAATCCTCTGCAAATATCACAAATTTCTCGGTAAAAATATATTAGCAAAGTAACGAGACTGCCTGCATGCAGGGCAACTTTGAGAGCAAATGTAAAATTATTTATATGCAGTAATTTTGAAAAAAAATGTAAATTTACAGAAGAACTAATAGGCAGTATCTCAGAAATCCCCTGAATTATACTTAAACTGATTATATCAAAATTCATGTTGCACTAATTAACTACAATATACAAACAAATCTTCAGTTTATTGTAGCATCTATGTACAAATTTTACATAATTTTTGATATTACTACCCGCCTGTCAAGGTCAGCGACCAAAGGTCACTGAGCGAAGCGTACCTTGACAGGCTTGGGGGCGCGATGTGGTAAGATTAAGAGCATACCACATCGCGCCCCTGATCTCTTGGATTACTTTTTAAAATATTCCATCTCGAGGAACTAGTTTTGTTTCCTGGCAGAGAGATTTTATCGCTTCTGCTCCTTTTCGATCAAAAATCCCCATTTTGGTGATGGTATACTTCCACTTTTCTAGTTTTTTGTTGTACTTAAGCAATAACAGTTGTGGTCGTAGCGTGGTGAAATATTCGGGAGTTTGCCATAAATGAAATCCACATACCGGTACTTTCTTATCGTGGTAAATGCCAAGTTCGTCTTCGAGTATCTTATCTCCAAGGTAACCAGATATCACTCCTTGTATCACCTTAGAACGAATATGGAACGTTTCTCCTCTACCACAAGCAGAAAGAAGATGCTGTGCTGGCGGTATAAATATTGGATATAGCCCATTGAGAAGTTTTAGCCTATCAAGTTTGAGATACCACAGTTTTGACGCACCGGATATAACAAATGCGCTCGCTCCCTCATCATATGCCAAACCGCTACCCAATCCATCGCTATAACATACAGTTAAAGTATGTGCTATTTCTGGAATAAGTTTACATCCGCCACCCCGGCAAATAACATATTCTGATGCAGAATTTTCTGAAGTTATATAGTTTACTACTCGATTTACCAACTTTTTGCGTTTTCCTTCAGTCCAGCCAGGAACAGGATTACCGTCGCAATCTGTGCCAGACAACACTAGCACAGACGAACCCTGGCGAGATTTACTGGCACTATCCAATATACTGTTACGACATTTAAAGGCATTAAGTATATGTTCTGCGCAATATTCGATGTTGTAACCATTTTCTTGATATAGATTACTAACGTAATCATTTACTTTCCAAAATAAGTCTTTAACTTGTGGCTGTTCCATAACATATCCGCAGGCTTTTGTAATTGCCCAGTTTTCGTTTCGCAAGTGATCTTCTGGAGAAAAGTACTCCTCATATTTATCCGGTCGCTTCAAATTTACAAGGTAATCATATGTACCAAATTGATATAGGGTTTTGGGAATTGTCAAAACTTGTGTCCCTGGTGCTATTTTGTTTATTTCGTTTTTTATAAACTTTCTTTCTGTTTCTTTGCTACGAAAAGTGTCTTGTAAGTTCAGTTTTGTATATCTTATACGAAATTCATCTCGATTAGCTTTGTTCAAAATACTGGGAAATCGATATTTTGTTAATAAGTCATATATTTTGGCTTTCTGAGAATCTTGATAATTCACAACTAAGTACTCATCATTTGCTTCTATAAATGATTGTGACATAACTGTCATCAGTACTATGCTGGATGTGATAATGCGCTTATTCTTCATATTCTCCTCCCTTAATACAAAGATTGTACATGTGTTATACAGTACACATATATATTATAACATATACTTATTCTATAAAAATATTTTTCAATATATTATTAGTTATCTATTCTTTGAATAAATCAAACAAAAAGGTATGTTTATTTCCATTCCTCGGAGTGAAAATAAATATATCATTTACTGATAGTATTACTCAGAACAGAATCAATAATTTCTATTGCAGTCTTTATATCTAGTTTCAGGAAACTAGAATCTTTCTCTAGCTTGAATGTTTTATCGCCCATTTTAAGATATGGGCCAAAACGACCGAGAATTAACTCCACATCTTTCTTTGTTTTTGGATATTTTCCTAGAATTATTGGCAGGCTATCTAGCCTTATTGCATCATCTATAGTTAATTCGGATGGTTCTGGAATATACTTCGGTATTGAGCGTCTCTTCGGTTTTTTCCCTTTGTCGTCTTCAGGATCTTTGGTATTTTCCCATTCTATATAGTATCCGTAAGGACCTTTTTTGAGGAATACAGTATCGTTATTATTCCTTGCGTCCTGCCCTAGCTCGATTTTTGTAGGAATTTGCGCTATCTCATCAGCTGGTACTTCATGTCCAATGGGCTTGATATATTTGCACTCCGGATAATTTGAACAACCAAGAAATGCCCCGAATTTACCAAGTTTTAGATTTAACTTTCCGGAAGTACAAGCTGGACAAGTCCGATTGCCATCAAGATCTTTAAAAATATAGTTATTTATGTCTTGTTCAACTGTGTCTATAACCTCGGTAATGCTCAATTGTTGTGCCTTCTCCACATTAGCTTTAAACTCGATCCAAAATTTGTCTAAAACTTTTTCCCAGTTAAGTCTCCCATTTGAGATTTCGTCAAGCTCTTCCTCTAAATCTGCTGTAAAATCATATTCTACGTATTTTGAAAAAAATTTTCTTAAGAATGAAACAACCAAAAACCCTATACTTTCGGGAATGAAAGTTCTCTTCTGCAACGAGACATATTTTCGAACTTGAAGCACATTTATTATAGTCGCATAAGTAGACGGACGACCAATGCCAAGTTCTTCCAATTTTTTCACAAGGCTAGCTTCATTAAATCTGGCTGGAGGTTGAGTAAAATGCTGATTTGTAAGTATATTTAACAAATTTAACTTCTCACCTTCGCTCAATTCAGGCAGTTTGTTGGATTTTTTATCTGCGTCTACGCCGTCATTGTCAGTTGACTCAACATATATCTTCAAAAAGCCATCAAATCCAACAGTCGAACCAGTCGATTTAAACTGCGCCATCTCATCACTTGATACGATTTCAACAGAAACTTGATTTACTATTGCGTTCTCCATTTGGGAGGATAGAGCTCTTTTCCAAATCAGGTCATATAAATTAAATTCATCAGCGGAAAGATATTGGCGAATTGTACTAGGAGCTCTGTTAAACGATGTCGGTCGAATAGCTTCATGTGCTTCCTGAGCGTTTTTTGATTTTGTCTTATAGAGCTTGGGAGATTTTGGAAGATATTGTGCCCCAAAGTTGGAACCGATATAGTCTCTTGCCTCATTTAATGCTTCTTGCGAAAGGTTGGTGCTGTCCGTTCTCATATATGTTATCAAACCACTCATATTGCCATCGATTGAAATTCCTTCATACAATTTTTGCGCGATTTGCATCGTTTTTTTTGCACTAAATCCTAATTTTCTTACAGCATCCTGTTGGAGTGTTGATGTTGTAAATGGGGCATAAGGACTGCGTTTTACAGCCTTTTTATCAATGTTTTTAATGTAATATTTTTTTTGCTCTAAGACGTTTTTTATCTCTAACGCTTGCTCTTCGTTTTTTATGTCTAATTTTTCAATTTTTTTGCCGTCATAATAAGTTAAATTCGCGTTAAATGAACCTTTATCTGCATCAAAATCTGCGTGTATCGACCAATATTCTTCAGGCTTAAAGTCTTGTATTTCTAGCTCTCGTTCCACGATAAGTCGCAATGCAACAGATTGCACGCGCCCCGCTGATTTTGCTCCAGGCATCTTACGCCATAAAACTGGTGACAATGTGAAACCAACAAGATAATCTAGAACACGGCGAGCTAAATATGCCTCCACTAAATCCTTATCTAAATCTTTAGGATTTTCAAATGCTCGTTGCACTGCTGATTTAGTTATTTCATGAAACACTACACGTTTTACATCCTTATTCTTCAGTAGCCTTTTAGCATTCAGTGTTTCAAGTATATGCCAGGATATGGCTTCTCCTTCTCGATCAGGGTCGGTAGCTAAGAATACGTTGTCCGCTTGCTTTATGGCATCTGATATTTCCTTTATCTGCTTTTTACCTCTAGCATTAAATTCCCACAGCATTTTGTAATGGTTAGCTGGATCGACCGAACCACTTTTTGATACTAAATCTCTTACATGTCCATAACTTGCTATAACTTTGTATGCTTTTCCAAGATAATTTCCTAAAGTTTTTGCCTTCGCTGGCGATTCGACAACAACTATACCTTTAAACATACTTTCAAATTAGACAATAGTGTATTCATACGGTAAGGTTACTAGATTTTTTTTGAAAAGCTAGAAAAATTGATATTTTAATCGCAAAATCGCAAAAATCAATCTTTAGTTATATTTTTGCGACTTGCTATACGATAAATCAATTATGAGATACGATTTCACAATGTTTACATTGCTCAAAATCGGATCTTGTTCTATGTAATAGTGAACGGTAAGCAACCGATCGACCCAGCCGATTACACACATATACACAATGCGGGAAGAGCGTTCGATATTATTATCACGAGCAATCCACAATCTAAGGATATACCAGGCATTTTAGAGCACTTGATTAAAGAAGAGACGAAACCGATTTCTAAAAAAATATTTCGAAATATCTTAAAAACTAACGTTTATTCATTTACTTATTAGCAAGGTTAACAGAATATTAACCATTTTATCGCAGAATTAAATAAAGGTGATTGTATTTTGAGGTAATATGAATACTTTTGCAAAAATATTGGTCACGGTTCCATTGATGGCAGTATCAGGAAGCGCCACAACGATTACATTTAATGGAGGAAATACAGATAATACTTCATA
>CADBQC010000021.1 GCA_902796745.1 uncultured Pseudomonadota bacterium | reverse complement strand
GCTATACTTAGTTAATACTATAGCTATAATATCAACATTGATGTGTTGTGATGTGTCACATGCGGAACATAAAGATATATCTGAGGTAATAAATTTGTTCAACAATGTAAGTTGGCGAATTATGGCAAATAATAAGATTGTTGATGCAGATAAAAATAGCTGGATAACCAAGCAAAAGTACAATACATCAATAGTAAAAGTAATTGCTAAAGCAATCGCGGATTGTATAACTGATAAAAATGAGTTTGCAAATAAAAATGCAAATGATGTTATAACATTCAATGTTACAGCAAAAAATTATACTAAAGCAAACTGGAACGCGGTAGTGCTTTGGAATTATTTACATATACTTAAGTATGATTATTTAAATAATATAAACTGCAATCAAGATGAAATATTTAATGAATTAAAGACGAGATTATGTGATAATTATCCTTCAGAAGGAGTATCAAACTTAGACGGCGAAATAAACAGAGCTATAATCGATATAAAAGGATATGATGAAGCATTGTCACTAAAAGCAGAAATGGAACTATTTAACCGAGTGTATAAGAATACACGAGAAGCAACGTTAGAGACAATTATAAAAAACAACACTCGTATAACACCTATAGCAGACTGGGAGCTTGTGGGAGCAAACATGCCATGCAAACTACAACGTGATATCACTAAACAAAAAGTAAACATAGAAGACATAGATTCACTATTGTTATGGAATGTATTGACTTCATATTTTAAAGGCATATTTACTCCGATAAAAATAAAGATGGATAATGGCTTATATTTTGTCAATGAAGATAATATCTGGGGGAGTTTGCGAGCATACGACTTTGGCAAAGCATCCTATAAGATAGATGAAATATCCAAAGACGTGACTTTACATGGAAAGCAATGGCGATCTGACGACTATCACAAATATAAGTTGGACGACCTTGATATCATTAACAAAATAGAGAACAAGGTGTCCACGCTATTTGATGGATTACAATTAAGACGGCTTAGTCGTTAATAAAGGGGCATAAATACAGAAAGCTCAAACTTCATATGGGTCAATATCTATTGTTATCTTGATATTTCTAGGTGGTGATTGTAACACACCGATGGAAGAAATGTATTTTTGTAACGGTAACTGAGCCAACACCAAAATTTTCAGGCGATATCTTGAACGGATTTTATAAATCGCGGGCTGAATTGGTCCTAAAATTTTAATACCTGCAATACGTGGCATAGTTGCTACAAGTTTCCTTGCGAAGTCTGAAACCTCGCATTCAGTTAACGCTGACAATGTTATTGCTACAATTTTGCCAAACGGAGGCATTTGCGTTATTCTCCTGTTTTGTATTTCTGTTTCATAAAATCTTGAAATATCGTTATTTTCCAGAATTTGCATGATATAGTCGTCCGGATTATACGTCTGAATAATGACTTTGCCTTGAGTATCCCCAGTCCGTCCGGCACGACCGGCAACTTGATACAATAGCTGAAACGTTTTCTCAATAGTTCTGAAATCATCACCATAAAGCATCGCGTCGATGCAAGTTACGACAACCAAACTTAGGCTATCGAAGTTGTGTCCCTTAGCAACTATTTGCGTCCCTAACATTATATCGACTTCATTATTTTTGATTTGCTCTATAGCTTTCGCGATTTTATTGGGCGTGTTTATAGTATCACTAGATAGTACCAATATGCGTGCATTTGGGAACAACTCCTCACATTCTTCCCGGACTTTCTCAATTCCTGCGCCTATCCCCACAAGAGAAGCTTCGCCACAATGTTGGCATAAATTTTTTGCATTTGTCCTAAAATCGCAATAATGGCACACAAGCTCTTTCGTATCCAAGTGGTAACAAAGCCAAGCTGAGCAAGCAGGACAAGTTACACGCTCTCCACAAGAGCGACATAAAACTTTTGGCGTATGTCCGCGACGATTGACGAATATCAATGCCTGCTTTCCTTGTTCTAAACATGTCTGAATTTCTTTGCGAGAATATTCACTTAGCGTTTCATTTTGTTTCTCTTTGCGCAAATCATCTATGCTAATCGATGGCAAAGTTGCATTTTTGTGATATCGAGAAGATAGTTTTATATACTTGTATTTACCATATATTGCATTATAATACGACTCAATCGATGGCGTTGCAGATGATAAAATGACCGGAATATTCAGAGTATATCCGAGATATACAGCCATATCTCTCGCGTTATAAATTGCAGTTTCGCTTTGCTTAAATGACATATCGTGTTCTTCATCAATTATGATTAGCCCAAGTTTTGCAAATGGAATAAACATCGCTGATCTAGCCCCGACAATTACCATTCTTTGCCCATCTATTGCTTTTTTCCAGATGTTTAACTTTTTGGATTTTGCCACAGTATTATGCCATATATAAACTTCGCAATTGAGCCTTGATGCAACTTTTTTTGCCAATTCATTGGAAAGCGCTATTTCAGGAACAAGTACTAAGATTTGATTTGCATCCCCTGAATTCAGAATACCTTTAGCAACTTCAAGAAATACCTCAGTTTTTCCTGAGCCAGTTATGCCATGCAGAAGAATTGCTTTAAATTCGTTTTGATATTTCAAAATTTCAGAAACTGCTGATTGTTGTTCTTCATTTAAAACAACCGGAGCTTCAGCCGTAATTTTGGGCATTTTTAGTGGTTTCTCCGGCACTAAAATGGCTTCAGTCGAAAAAGGCGCTATCATGCTGTAAACCGTGCCCAGTCGTATCAGGTTATATTCAGAAACAAACTTTGCAAACTTAAGATATTTTTCAGGGATTTTATATGGTAAAACCAACGCAATTTTTTTTATCTTACCAGCAAAATCTGAGCCGACGTCATCAACTACTACTCCAACAGAACAACTGTTTCTGAAGTCGACTGATACTACTTGTCCGATATCCAAATTTTGGTCGTAGTAATACGTATAAGATGTATCTAAATCTCTAGTTACAACGATGCTATATTTTAATACCTTCTGCTCCACAAAATGCCCCCCCCAAATGAATCCTTCGATGATAAATCAACTGAAACCTTAGTATTCTTTGCCACATCAACCTCTGCGACTACGTTTGTGCCATTACTTCCTGTCGCCTGATCAATTGATACTTTAAAGTTTCCAATTTTTTTGCCGAGGCTCACAGCATCATATTCCTCGCCCGATGAATTTTTTCCCTTCTTCATTGAAATGGTATCGAATCCAAATATAGTTTTCATCCTTCCTAAAATATTGAAATCTGCACCTCCAGAGAGTTTGCTCATTATGCTTAAGAGTGACATTGCTTCTCCCATAGATATTTCTGAGGCGTTTTTTTCAAAAAGCATATAAGACATAACATCTTTGTCAGACATATACGGATTCGAATAAAAATCAACTCTCGATTGTCCATCTTGTTGGATAAATTTTACTCCAACTGTGATTTTATCGACCATCTTTTCTGCAGAAAGATTTATTTTTGTATCTTCATTATTTATTAGCATGTTCCCCTCCTTCAATTTAAAAGCATTATCTGTTAGCGCTAACTTACCTGATTTTAGTTTTGCCATAAGTGCATATTCTGGATTTAGTAAATCTCCTGTAACTTTTGCGCCAGCATCCCATGAGCTATTCAAGCCAAATCCTTTAACTTTCAACTCAGGAGTAACACTAAGTTTTATATCTGTTGGAAATTTTAGCTTTATAATATTAATTGATGGTTTCTGTGCTTTTTTCTTCGCTATTAGATCAGTTGAGCGCATGGATAACATAACAATGCCTGAAACATCAATAGCAGGCTTCTCAGTATACAAATCTCCTTTAACTTTCACTTCATTCAGTAAATCACCATTCAGAGACATATTGCCAAACAGTCGAGCATCCAGCCATCTCTGGTCTACAGCTTTTAATTTGTCGATTTTTAGCTTAATATTGCTGTTCAATTTATCATTAGTATATTGTATTTTGCCTGAACCATTTATTGTGCCACCAATTTTGGAGTCATCACGAGCATATATTTTTGTAATATCCAGACTTTTATTCTGTAATTTTCCCAGCAATGTTATATCTCGTATGTAAGTCCCGCTTATCAAATTAACATATACTCCGTCTGATACGGAAATATTGCCTGCTAGCTTAGGTGCAGTTAGATTTCCTGATGTTTGTATATGATATTTCAGCTTACCCCTAAGCCGTTGACCAGAAGCAATCTTATAGTCATGAATATTTATAAAACCATTAGCAACACCATCTATTGACCAATCTTGAATGTTTAGGCTTAGGTTTAGTTGCTGTTTTGCTTTTAAAAGCTCAGTTTCTGCTTTCAGTGTAATTTTGTTATGCGCATACTCAGACGATATATCCATCTTCGGCAACGGTATACCGTTGTACTCTAAATTGTTTATTATCAATCTTAATTTCCCAGTAGAGTTTCCATAACCACCAGTTCCGTTTATTACACCTTTTATATTAGGTAACCATTCTTGCTTTGCAATATTAATATCTTCAATGGTTATTTCTCCGAAAGAAAAATTGGAGTCAGATAGGTCTATCCCGCTAAATTTTATTTGTCCACTATCGAATTTTGCTAAAAAATCTGAAACCTTTAAGGAACTATCGATAGTAATAGGAGTTAATGTCACATTTTTTCCAATTTTTACTTCCTGTATTTTTGTTACTAAATTATCTAAGTCGTAACTTATTTTTCCTGAAACATCAAGTTTTGGTTCATGAAATTTACATATGATAAATTCATTTTCTGTCCAAATTTGTATGTTTGTAGCATATTTACCGCCATATTTTAATGTTCCAGTCAAAAATCTATCGCCAACTTTCCCATCCAGTGTTATTCCAAATGAAGCTAGATGAAGCTTATTCGTTCCCTTATTGAAGGATATCTCTAAATCGTAATTCCCAATCCTGGCATATCCGTTTAAATATTCTCCATTAAACTTCCATTTAGCAGAAACTTTTCCTATTGATGAATTAAAATTTAATGCAGAACTGTTGGATTTTCGATCGTATTTTAATGCTATTGAGTTAATTCTTTCCCCTGCAATATTGAGTTCGTTTATCTTGATGTTTTTTATCAATTTTTGAGTAATGACTGGAATTAAAACCTTAAAATCTGACGGACAAAGTTTTGTCTTAATTAACGGAGTTATTTGAAATTTGTCAATTTCAAAATGTTTCACGTGAAACATTCGCTTACTAAGCGAAACTTTTGAGTGATTTACATCAATTTGCATGTCGTTTAAATGTATTGATAAATCATATAACTCGAAATTAAAAGGAAACAATCCCGATATTTTCTTGAACTGTATGTCTGTTTCTGGAGAACCGAATAAACTAAGGAGCTTGTGTTGAACAAAGTTCAACTGCAAGCTCCCGAATATAGAAACAAATATCGCAACGAGAATTAATAATTTCTTAATCGCGTATTTCGCTATCACATAGCTTCTCCAATTCATCTATCTCATTTTCTATCGAGCTCATCGCACTATTCCAAAACTCTCGCGAATTGGCATCAATGCCGAACATTTGTGCAATCTCAGCGTAAGTTTTTGTCCCGCCTGATGCCAGAGCTTCTTCGTATTTCTTCACGAAGTCTTTACCTGTCTTCTTATATTCAGCATAAAGCCCCTCAACAAAAAGAGCACCGAAAGAATATGAATATACGTAAAATGGACTGTTTGTAAAGTGGGTGATATAGCCCCAGTAATTATCTATACAATGATCTATTTCAACGCCATCGCCCAGCGATTCTTCAAGCACCTTCCTCCACTCTTTGTTCAATTCATCAACACTTAACTCTTTATCTTTGCGAATGTCGTGTATCTTGCGTTCGAATTTCAGGAAAGCCGTTTGCCTGAATATTGTAGCCATCACATCGTCTAGTCTCGCGCATATCAACTCGATTTTTTTCTTCGGGTTAGCTTCATTTTTTAACAGATGCTCATTTGTTAATTTTTCGCCAAACGTTGATGCCGTCTCCGATATGTTTAAAGCTGGATTGCTGACTAAGTACTTATTTTTCAGCGATAAAGTCATATGAATTGCGTGACCAAATTCATGCGCTATCGTTGTTATATCGCGTATGCTACCGTAAAAATTCAACAACACATATGGCTTTTCATGTGGCATCGACCATGCAAAAGCTCCAGATACTTTTCCTTCTTTCGGGAAAGCATCAACGTGAGAGCTAGTTGACAAATCCTTTACGATTTCGTAGAAGCGTTCAGAAAAGTTTTTGTACACGTCGAAAACTATTTGCAAGGCTTCATCGTAGGTATATTTCTTCTCTTCACCTGAAGTCAATTTAACCTTCGAGCAACGATCCCAGTATTGTAATTTCTTTTTTCCAAGAATTTTAGCTTTCAGCTTATAGTATCTATGGCAGATCTTCGCATAATGATCAGTCACAGCGTTTAGCATGTTATCAACAGCTTCCTGCGATATATCATCAGCAAAATAGCGAGGTTCTTCAGGACTTTTATACTTCCTTATTTCTCCAAATACCTTATGCTCTAAAGCAATATTGTTAAATACACTGACCAAGGGGTATTCATTCTTCTTCAATCCATCAGACAAAGCCTTGCTTGCCCTTTCTCGAATTTGCTCTGTTTCTCCATTGTTCGCTTTTTCAACAACATCTGTCAGTGTTAAATTTTTTCCATCCAAAGGAAATGCAATTCTGGACAATGTCCCTTCATGAAACTTATACCACGAATTCACGCACGCTCCTATCTTCGCCAGAAGAACTTCCTCTGGTTCTGACAAGATATGAGTTCTGTATTTGAATACGTTTTTTATGTAGGTTTTATACTGAGCCAACTCACTGTCAGTTTTCAATTTTGACTCTATAGCTTTGTAATCTAGTTTCTGCATTGCGATATCAAATTTACACAACATCTCATCGCATTTGCTGAATAGCTCAGTCATTTTCTGGCAAGCATTTGATAAATTGTTGTCTTTTGTATTTAGCTTAAACTTGAGTCCAAAGTATGAGTACATTTCGGACATTGTTGCACATATTTTTTCATACTCGACAATTGCGTCCTTCAGATTATCGATACTCAAACCTTTGATAAATCGTTCATCGAATTTTTTTACTCGTTGCAAAAGATCCTTTTCATCTTTTGCAATTCGAACATCATCTACCGATTTATATTTATCCAGAACCCAAGCCGTTTTATATTCAGACACACCCTTCTCCTTGCATTCCAGTATGCTTGACATCATCAAGCTTCCGACAAGTACAACACCAATAGAAACTTTCATTACAGACTTCCCTAAGCTAAACTTTTACACCAAAGGTTCTACTCCAACGTATGTTCTACCATCACGACCTGTCTTAAAGAACACTGTCCCATCTACCAATGAAAAAACTGTATGATCGCGACCTAAGCCAACATTATCAGCAATTTTGTATTTTGTGCCACGTTGGCGCACGAGTATTGTGCCAGCTAAAACGTACTGACCGCCATAACGCTTCACTCCCAAACGTCTTCCTGCAGAATCTCGTCCGTTTCTAGAACTTCCACTACCTTTCTTTGTAGACATTTTTCTCT
>CADBQC010000020.1 GCA_902796745.1 uncultured Pseudomonadota bacterium | reverse complement strand
AGTGCACAGTAACTCTGCCACCTCTGTTGGGATAGTAGACGGGTAATTGAGGTGTTTTTAAAAAATCTGTTTTTTCAAAGCTTTTGCCAGCAGAGTAAAGCGCCTCATGTTCAGTAAAAAATATACACTCATCTGCGCCATTAAGAACATTCTCCACTGCGATGTCCATTTCTAATAAAGCTATAGGATATTTAGTTAGGCCTAAGTTGATAAAACGAACACTCATTGTAGTCCCTACCGCAAAAAAATCTTAGGGAATATTCCGCCAAGCGAAATTGCGCAAAATAATAGCAATAGAGCAAATTTTTTGTGAGCATCCAAGGTATACAATTCATTTTCTGAAGATTTCCAAAATGCAAAATTGCTATTGTATATGTGTATAACATAAGTGACCGCAACAAGCATAAGTAATCCTAAAGAAAAAGCACACAAAGTCGACCTTGTAACAACTGCTTGAAATGTGAGGATTTCTGTTATAAATCCCCATGTAAATGGAGTAGAAATGAGACAAAAGAATGCTCCGAATGCAATAATTTTTACATTTTTAGGCACGTTATCTGTCGTTGATTTGATTTGAGGAAGCTGTCGAGTGCTATATACTTTTTCGATAACATGTGAAGCAAAAAACAGTATAGGCATAAGCAGGCTATGTCCCATTACAGCAAAGGTAAATCCATTGTTTTTCATCTCGCCAAGCATAATCAGGAAAGCTGAATTTAGATGGATTATTGAAAAATGAGCAAATATTGATTTTATATCTTTTTGGAACAAGAGTTGAGATGTTGCGAAAATAATGCTAAGCATAATAACAAATATGACCAACTGAATATGTTCTTGCAATGTGCTCATAAAAATAGGCTGGATAAATCTAACAATCAAAAGAGAGCTAAATTTCAGCACAATCGACGCTAATAAAACTGAACAAACTGTTTGGGACTTAACGTGCGCAATTGGAAGCCAACTGTAAAAAGGGAAAATTGGCATTTTTATACCAATTCCGATAATTAATAGCCAAAATACTGCGGTATTTTTTATCCCGATTTCTTGGATTTCTTTTATATTAGTTGTTTGCGTTTCAAGATAAATCAGAATAAATGCAATTAATATCAACATAGCGCTAATCATCGTGTATAACATGAAGTGCAAAATTGCATCGGTGGATTTCTCTTTTTGTTGAGACATCAGGACATACATCGGAATTACAGAAGCTTCAGTAAAAATGAATAATAAAAATAGATTCCAAGCGTAAAAAGCCCCAATTGACAAAGTTTCAAAAAGCAAGATAGACATAAAAAATATCTTTCTTGTTTTATGCTTGGTTATCCATAGAATGCAAACAAAGCAAATAAGACAAATTATCGGAACAAACATTGCTGAGAAAACGTCAATCCCAACTCTATACTCGATCGGGCTTTTACTAAAAATAGCGACTTCTTCAGTGATGGTTTGCGCAACATAATCGAACGCTCCAGATACAATAAGAGAAAAGCAAAACGTAAATGCAGTTGTCCATAAAGATACAGATTTTATGCCTAAAACATTTTTTTCTTCAATTAGAGCCATAAACAACATTCCAATAAGTGGCATTAACGTTATTATTGTTGCAAGAGGTAATCCGAACATTAACCTAAAACTCCCTCAGTAATAATAAATATTAGACATAGCGTCATACCGAATAACATCCAAACAATATGATTTTGTAAACAATTAATATGCGCTGTTTTCAAAAAATTTCCCGCATTGTAAAGTTCCTTGAAAGTTTCCACATTTCCTGCATGCGCTATTTGATGGCACCATGCATCAAATATCCCAGCAGATCTCATAACGGTATTAACTATAGCTCTCACAGTTCTTTTATAAAGTTTATGCTTCCTTATCAAAAGCGCGATTTTTTCACCTATACGATTGTTAATGCTTTTCTCAAAAATCGCAATGCTAGACATTGCGAGAATAATTTGCAACAAAATGTTTAATGAATCCTGAAGGTAGTTTTCTGAAATGTACGTCATTTCTTCATCACCAAATCCCAAAAGACCTACCTTAAAAATTTTCCAAACGACAAAGGAGAATAACATTGAAATTGTTGCCAAGCTCCAAAAAGGAATGAAAGTATATTCATTAGATTTTGAGGCTCTAAAAAACGTCATTTCGTCTGCTTTTGTATCCCCATAAATTGATTGAAAAAGCATTCTAAAAATAGCCATTATATTTAGTAAATTTGCCAGAATAGTCGCTACTAAAAAGATATTAGAATCTGTATTCTGAATTATTCCTGATAACGCTATTTTTGGAAAAAATCCTGTTAATAATGGAAAACCTGATGCAAATAAAAATGAAATCCACACAATGCTGGTGACTTTCGGGGCTATTCTGGCAATTCCTCCCATACGATTTATATTTTTTTCGCCGGACATCGCTGATATCAAATATGCAAATGCTAAAAACAGCATGGATTTAAAAAATGCGTGACATATTAGATATAACACCGCCACAGAATATTCTCCTAATCCGCAAGCTATAAACATAATTCCCGCAGAAGATGCTGTAAGACAAGCTACAATCTTTTTGATATTATTATGCGCTAGAGCGCAAAATCCCATATATATCGAAGTGGCCATTCCGACGACATACATGCTCTGCTTTAAAATCAAAAATTGCTCAAATATAAAACTAAATTTTGCTATAAAGATTATCCCGATTGCAATAATCGTTCCTGCATGAATTAGTATGGAAGCAAAAATATTAGCTTTTACGGCATCAATCAACCAATAGGAAAATGGCATTTGAGCTCCTTTGCAACAGCAGGCAAATAAAAACAAACAAGCTGATAAAAGAGAGATGTTTTTTTTGCATATTTCTGATATATCAAAACTGTTCGTTTCTATAACTAACAGGGTTGTTCCAATCAAGAACAAAATGCTCGCAAATTTGTTAAATATAAAAACTTTTGTAGCTTCTGTTTCTGCGCCTTTTTCAATACTAACTAAAAAAGCTGAAATTAGCCCCAATGCTTCTATCGCCACATAGAACTGAATAAGATTATTTGATAAAATCGCAAGGCACATAAAGAATATAAAAACATTCAAAATTCCGAATTTTCGATATACGTCTTTTTCAAAACAAATAGTGGATATTGTATAATACAGACAAAGCAAAATAATGTTTATTATCAAGCAAAGCAAAATTTCAATTTGTCCAAAATTAAAAGAAAAGTTAAATTCAAAATTTAAAAAATGGAACCAATTGACTTTTGTAATCTTTTGCTCCCAAAATGAAAGCATTATAAATGATAATAATGAAAATATTGCTCCAACTTTTCCTATCCACAAACGATTTAATGTTATCGTCCCAATTCCAGAGAAAAGCAATAAACCTAAAGGTGATAACTCGAGCATTTAATCCTCGCTCAGAAATTCGATATTTTCTTCTTTTAGTTGTTTCGTATATATTGCATATACAACACTGATGGTAATTCCGCTCAAAATTACGGCTATTAAGGCAATTAGTTCTCCAGAACCATTCCCCAAAAAGCAAAAATTTAACACAGATGCTAAAATCATCACTTCGGTCGAAATCAACATGCGCACGATATCGTATTGCCTAAAAACCCCAATGAATCCGATGCAAAACAAAAACGCTGAAGTTACAAAAATGGTACTGCTAAACACATCAATT
>CADBQC010000019.1 GCA_902796745.1 uncultured Pseudomonadota bacterium | reverse complement strand
CTGAAGTTGCAACTGTAAATCAAGTATTGAAAAATAAACTTAATGGAATAAAGACGCATTATGAAAATTACTATAGAGAATACATCAGAGAATACATCAAAAGAAAACACATCAAAAATGATAAAGCTTATAAATTGATAGATTCACTCCAGAAAAATCTGGATGATGCTGTTAATGATATACAAAAATATGTGGATGCTCTTTCCCTATATGAAGATTTATACGAGTTTAGGACAAATAAACAGCAATATAAGAACACGAGTTCTATTTTGTACATAGCACCTAAGGTGAATATTAGTAGTGATGATGATGGTAGAGCGTTTAAATATTACGCATCATTCTTTTTAGATGCAGGTTCTGACCAGCGTCAAAAGTACGTGCCAACCTTCAGATATTACGATGGCAAGCTGTATATTACCAGCATAAAGATATTTGAAGAAACTTGGACACAAACTGCGGAAGATGGCAGTGGAAATTGGAAGAAGAATCGCAATTCAATGTCGGTTTATGACCCAGCTGATTTGAAAAAGTATGGTGGCTGGCTACTTGATCGATGGGGAGGATTGGTCACCTTACCTGATGAAGAGATGTTTATAAAGTGGGCGGATGAGGATGCACAGAATAACGACGGCTACAGCAAACAAGAAGATAACGATATCGCTGAGGGCGAATACAGCGATGACGAGGATATATATAATGTGCGAAACAGAACAAATGAATTGAAAAACCAATAAAGCTTGTTGTACAAAGTACGCAGAAACGTTGCTAAAATCAAGCAAGTAAGGCGAAGCCACCGGCTCTAGTGCATCGAGAGGCGCTTTAATCGATGTTTTTTGGAACAACAACAGTCAATACACAGATTTTGTTGCAATGTGAACTGTCGTAGATAATGCGATTCAAAAGAGCCCATAATTATTCCCCTTCGGGTTGGTCTGGCAATTCTGGTTTTATCTCAATTCCAAGGGTTTTTAATTTTAACGTTGCAGGAGCTATCCTTTTTTCGATTAGCGAACTAATTTTACTAAATTCGTCATTATTTTTTTGTAGTCTGCGCTCGAAATCCTTCGTGTATCCTATGAGCTCTTCTAGATATTTATAAACATTTTTCCCGACTTCTCCAATTTTCTTTGCATTTTGCGTTATAGCTTCCTGTTGCCAGGTAAATGCTATCGTTTTGAGTAAAGCAATTAACGTTATAGGAGTAGCTATGATTACTTTTTCATGTGCACCAAATTCTATTAATGTGGGATCAATTTTCATAGCAGAACTGAAAAATGACTCCCCAGGAAGAAACATAATTACAAATTCCGGGGTTGGGGAAAATTGTTCCCAGTACGCTTTCTGGGAAAGCATCCTGATATGTTTCTTTATTGCCTCTGTATGTGATTTATAATATTCCTTATCTCCCGTGTTCACTGCTTGCATATATGCATTAACTGGAGTCTTTGCATCAACAACAATATTGCGTTTATTTGGCAGACGTATGACCATGTCTGGACGTCGACGGGAATTTTCCTCCTGTTGTTGCTCAAAAAAATCGCAATGAGAAACCATTCCGGCAATTTCAACGACGCGACGCAGTTGCATCTCTCCCCATTGTCCTGTCATGTTTGGTGACGAAAGGGCTTTGTTCAGAGCAGATGTTTCTTTCTGCAATTCCTGCTGAAATACCATCATATCTTGCACCTGGCGTCGTAAATCGCTGTATGAATTTACTCGATCTTTTTCAATCTGTGTAATTTTGTTTTCAAAATTTTCCAAGGCACTTTTTATTGGATTTATCAAGTTAAAAAAATTATTTTCTTTTTTGTCGAGTTCTGCTTTTTCAACATGCAACACCTTATCGAATGTTTCTTTTGCTATATTTAAAAAATTTTGATGATTCTTTAAAAGAATTTCATTAGCGATCATTTTAAATGATGTTTCCATACTTGCTTTAGTATGCAATAAATCTTGATTGTTTTGTAATTTATATTTCAGATTAATATTTTTCCTAATCAAAAACAGAATAACCCCAAATAGTAATATTGCTAAACAAAATATTAAAATATCGGATATGCCTATATCAAACATGTGTTCATTCAAGAAAAAAATTACTTCCACATTTTATCACACAGGGCATTGTCAGATTTTGTGCTTCAATTCTGTTTGTTTAAAAAATTTGATGTAAATTTTTTCAAAAAGTATTGCAAACATTCCGTGACCAAAAACATTTGAAGATGTTGCAATTGGATCAAATAGCACATAAATTGCTGTGATAGCTGTAAGCATTTCTGGGGTAAATCCAAATACATTTTCGAATATCGGCACAAAAATTAGTGCACTGCCTCCGGGTATTCCAGCAGCAGCAAATTTTGCCATTACGCCATATATAGTAAATATAAAATATTGCCCAATAGTTGGAAATCCGTATCCAAACGATATCATTAACGCTAATCCTATAATCGGTATAGCAAAACAGTCTCCGAGTAAGTGCATATTTGCAGTCGCAGGAACAACAAATTTTGCTAAATTCTTGTTTTGTAAATTTTTCTGACTAGCTTCAATAGTTGTTGGAATAGCGGCTGCGCTCGACATACTGAATAATCCAATCAGGACACTAGGTAATAAATTTTTAAATTTCTGTAACGTCTTTTTTAAATTCCGTTCAGACAGGAAAAACATTAGAGTAAACATGTAGCCATATGCTAGAATGGCTACAATTCCAAGCAACATAGCATATTCACGAATTATTAATTTCAACGTTCCCTCATATTGCATCTTAATTATAAATCCCAACACAAATAAGGGCAAAACTGGACAAATGATCTTTTTTAATACAAAATTTGCAATATTGTTCAGAAACAAACTAGGTTTGTCTAGTGTATTTGTTTTAATAAAATTACCGATAATTCCAATCACAACAGCTGAAATCAATGCAATGTCATTCTTTATGAGCGGAACAAGTTCCACATGCCACGCCGGAGATAAGTTATTCTGAGGGGCTAATTTTGAAATCGTGACAATGCCAGTTTTTAAGATCGGCGAAGTAAATATATAGGACGTCCAAAAACCAGCAAAGTTTGACAGACAGACTAGTGGGATCAAGCACAAAACTACCTTTACAGACTCATTTTTCAAACTCAAAATTCCATTTAACACAAATGAAAAAATTATCAAAGGCAAAACAAACACTATCACATCCTTTAAAAATAGGCTGATAGCGTAAGCCTGCTCCTTGACTAACAAACTTACAGAATCCCCGAATATCAATACAGACACAAATAACCCTAATACCAAAAATGGAAGATTTAAAAACTTTCTCAAAATTGTGTCCAATGACATATTTTTGCAAAAACGCAATTGTTTCTCAATACCGATACATTGTGCCATAGGTTACTCCAATTATCAACTATTTGCACAAGAAGAGATCAGCAAATTTGGAAAATTATTTGTATCAAAAGTGAACGAAATGGATAAAAAACAACGGGACATCTGCAAAAAGTGCAATAAAAATCAAGGAAAAACGAACGGTGGAGTGAAATAGCGCTATATCCATATGTTGTTAATTATTTGTTAGTGTTAGGCACCAAATGCGATATACTATTAGTAGTGGTGATGCGTTAATGAGTTTATGTTTTATGAATTCTAGTATGAAAATGTTGTGTCTTGCTGGGGCTTTGGCCGTTTTGGTTGAGCCGGTCAGTGCGTCGAATCGTTCTGTAAATGTAGAGAGGCTTCCTTACAGAGGTATAAAAGGTTTTGAACACTTTATGATCACAAAAAGTTGGCAAGCAAAAGCTTTGGAGGAGATGGAAAATCCAGAAAATTTCGGAAAATTTATAGCAAAAGATTATAAAAAAGGTTTCTATCACGATTCGATTTTAAATGTAATATCCAAAGCGATAGCTGATTGCTTCCAGAAGAGAAATGAGTTTGAAAAGTTCTGGGATACGCATCAACCAAAAATTGACCAAGTTAAGCAAGATACTCACAAAGAAAATCAATATTTGGTGGAGTGGCAATACTTTAGCGACCACTTTGTAACATTCGGCGTCTCCCCGAAAGATGTGAATTATACCAGAGAAAACTGGAATGCGTTTGTGCTGTATAACTATTTAAATTATACATTAAATTATACAGGTGAAGCTGTAGCCTTTGACAAACAAAATAGGGTGAATTGGATAATAGATCACATTGTGCGCAATGCTACCAAGGAATACATAGCGAACTTTGTGCCGCGAGAACAACAAGAGAGTGCTGTCAAACTAATAGAACTAGCTGGACAGGATATAAAGAGATACGTAAATGAGTTAGGACTAGATGATTACCTAGCAGACCTAGAAAAATCACGCAACAATAAAGATGTAGGTCAATTTATGCCTCCGCGGGTGCTCATTCCAGTAGGTGGAAAATATCATAAGATTCCTGGTGGAAGAGGTCAGGTAGGGCGTTACTGTGGGAAATTCATTGTGACGAGAACAGATACGACGATGCAGATGGACTCCCTAGACATCCACACAATGTACGTAGTAGATAATGACACGGCATCTTCCGAAACAATTGGTCAAGATTTGTACCAACAATATAGTGATAAATTCTATGCAGTTCAGGAAAAAGCAAAGAATGAAATTAAGAATGAAGTTAAGAATGACATTATCAGTGAAAATTCGTATAAGATGAATATGCCGACTAATACCGGATACAATAAACATATGTCGAAGGCTGAGTACGACAAACTCAACCAAAAGAGTAGTAATAAATCAAGAGTAAACCAAGTACTTAACCAGAATACAAGCAATAACATGAATAACAGAGCGCAGAATGTGGGGATGAACAGCGGCAGACCACAGAATGCGGTGGGGGGTATGAACAACTTCCAAGCGCAGAACATGAGGATGAATAACCAGAACAACAATCGGAATTTCGGGCCTACTCAAAACAACTTCTCCCAAAATCCACAACAAAATATAGGGATGGGCATGAACAACAACATGAATAACTTCCAGGTACGATCTCAAATGAACCAGAAATTGGTTCAAAATAATAATATGTATAATATGACTTTCCAGAATTTAAATCAAAGGTCGAACATTGGAATGAATAACCAGAACAACAACTTCCAGGGACAGTTTCAAATGAACAATAGATTTGTTCCAAACAATAATATGCAGAATGCGAATTTCGGGAATAATCGGAACAACATGGGGATGAACCAGAACAATAACTTCCATCAAAATCCTCCACAAAATATGCCAATGAGCATGAACAACTTCGTGAACATGAACATGCCGAACCAAATGACAATGAAGAGGGCAACGAACATAGGTACGCCTAGATGGTGGGTAGGGGTGTCTAGACAAATGAAGGCGCTCACATCAATAAATGCAGTACCAACACTACGAAACATGAACGAAATACATAATTTGACACATAGTTTTTATAATGAAGATGGAACCATACAAACCACCGTCAATAAGTGCTATTTTAACTCTACTATGCAGTGTCTAGCAAATCTGAATTTAATATATTCAGCTGTACAGCAAAGCTTCAACAATCAACCAAAAAACAAAACGCCTGATGCGCACTTGATATCTGCGATGTTCAAATTTCTAACAGCTTGTCGAGATGGCTCTATGGCATATACTCTTTCACAGGCTCCGAATGTTTCGCTGCAAGCTGCGATGAAATATGACGAAGCCGTAAGGGAACTATATGACGCTTTAATGAACTACCAAGTAATTTTCGATGCAAGGGTGTATGATTCAGTTGACATAGAGAATAAAAATGGAGTAGCGAAACCATGGAGTGAACTCTACAAAGCGGCACTGAATAACTTTAAGAATACTGTTAACCCAGCCCGTGACCATCTATTAAATGATTTTTATGTCCAAGTTGATAAAAGGCAAGACGGATATTCTGCAGTGACCTTCATACTTGATATATTATACCCTCTGCAAGAACAGATGGCAAATTGTGGAGTACAGCCTCCAACAGGAGCGACATATGGTATTCCCTTACAGATTCAACCAATGGATGAATCCAGTTTTTCCAATGCTGATCAACGCAATAAATCTTTGGGTATAGCTCTTGGACATGAACGTTATGGGAGGATTATGATGCCCCACAACATAAAATCGTTGCCCGACTTCAATAACACATATTTTAATTCTTTGAAGAATTCTGGTATTTCTGTCAAACAGCTACCTCAAGTGTTGGTATACGCATATGAAGGAAGTAAGATAACAGGGCTAGAAAAGCTTCAATTGAACGATATGAATTTACCTAAAATAATTTATCTACAAGACGAACAAGGTCGGAAGACATATCGTCTAAATTCATTTGTATCTGGAGTTGTCTCAACTGCTGGTCACTATAAGCCTGTAATGCTAACAAATCAAGGATTTAGCACTATAAACGATGTGAGCAGAGATGTAACAGCTTCCAACGCTCAGGAATTATATAACTCAACAACAGAAATGGCTAAAGCTCCAACAGTTATATTCTACGAGCAAATTTCGTGAGACACAGCCAGCTAAACTAAATTATTCACAGGATAGGTATGATGGGGTAGCCGGAGGACAGATGTTCGATGGCTACCCATGCTATCATGGTTGCATTATCTGTGCACAGAGGTAGCGGAGGTGCGTAGAAATGGAGATTATGTTGCGATGAGAACGCCGTGAGTGCGCCACGAAGCTCAGAATTAGCAGCAACTCCACCTGTAGCGACCAGTGTTTTTGGATGATGCGAGCTCATTCTCAATGCCTTTCCCAACTGCTTGATGATAAAGTGCACAACAGTTTTTTGAAAACTAGCAGAAATGTCGCATTTGTCCTGATATGACAGATTATCAAAAGAACTTATGAGATTTTTCACTGCCGTTTTCAGTCCAGAAAATGAAACGTCACACCCAGGTCTTCTCTGCAGTGGGATAGGAAACTGAAAACGATTTGGATCTCCTGACTTGGCATGTTTTTGGATAGCAATACCGCCTGGGTATTCGAAGCCGAGCATCTTAGCGACTTTATCAAAACATTCGCCTGCCGCATCGTCCAATGTTTTTCCTAGGATTTTATATTCACCAACTCCTAAAACTTCAACGAAGAAGAAATGACCACCGGACGTCAATAATGCCATGAAGGGAAAATCGATATTGTTGCACAAGCAACATGTAAGTAAGTGTCCCTCAAGGTGATTTATCGGCATATATGGCTTGTTGGTAAGCGCTGATATGGTTTTCGCACAAACAGTCCCAACCAACAGCCCACCGATTAACCCCGGGCTTGCCGTCGCAGCGATGACATCAATATCGTCAAGTGTGCAGTTCGCTTGTGATAATGCCTCATTTATGACTTTATCAATCACCTTTGCATGACTTCTTGCTGCGAACTCAGGGACTACACCTCCATACTTTGCATGCAGTTGTATTTGCGAATTTATTATGTTCGACAAGATGCGATCTTCAGGCTCTGGGGCATCACAAACTACCGCCGCTGCTGTTTCGTCACAGCTCGATTCAATGCCAAGGACTTTCATTCCAAACTCCCTTGTGTCCAAGTACCAGCATTGTGGTACCAAAATTTCTGATCTGTAAAGCCATTTTGGAGATATACCTGCGCTCGCGATTTTGCACTACTTTTTGCGTCAAGATTAAATATATCAATAATTTTTTGAAATCGCTCAAGTTCGGACATATTCGAAATATCTAGTCCATTATGCAAAAGACAAGTTGGGGTGTTCAGAAGTGTGATTTCAGTCGCAAACCAAACATAACAAAACTGTGCATCCTCTGGCAAAATAGTACGTTTATTTCCACTTGGAATAAACGAAAGTTGCACAGAAGTCCAAAGTTTCGAGTTATAAAAATTCACTTCATCTTCGTTGTTACAGAGAAACAAAACCCGTTCACCCAAGGCATACATTTTTTCAATTAGTTTATACGCTATCGGACAAAAATCCGTCTGAATCCCATAAAACACTACGCTTCTTTCAGACATTTTCTTTCAACTTTCTTGGAAATTTTATCAAGAAGAGCATTAATAAATTTTGCACTTTTTTCATCCAGAAAATCCTTAGCTATTTCAACATACTCGTTAATTATCACAGGAATATCAGTTTTTTCAAAAATCATCTCTGTTAATGCTGTTTTGATGATGCAAATTTCAACAGGAGGCGAGTTCAAAACCGTTTTGCCATCCTCAAGTACGTTTTCGATCATCTCATCTAAGTGCGTGCATTTTTGAAAATTAGCAACAAGCTTCTTAAAAAATTTAGTATTTACATTATCATTAGCATAAGTATTTATAAAATCATCAACTTCTATATCAGAAACAGATTGAATATCCTTCATTTGCAACTGATACATAAACTGAACAGCTAAAGTTCGCGCTAACCTTTTCGAAAATACCCCTAAAGATTTAGCCACTGTTTTATATATCTGTAAGAACTATACCATTCATCATACCTTGTTTAATGAAATTTTACAAACCAGCAGAAATCAACTAGACTGAATGATATGCCTCTAATGCTCCAATGCGTTTGAATAGAACATCGTGTACTTTTATTATCTGTTTAGTTTGCAACGCATGCTTTAATCTAAGGGCAGAAATTGTGTTGGAAGCCAGCGGAGTATCATATGATCCGAAAAGTGGAATAGTTAAGGCACACGGCGATGTTCATGTCACTCAAACTTTCGAGAACAGTATAAAAACCAGAGAGCTTTATTCAGATAGCATCGAATACAACAAGAAAACAGGGGATATAATCCTTTATGGGGATTCAATTATGAAGGAACCTAATGGTGATGTTTTGACCGCCAAAAATATAATCCTTGGGAAAAAATTTAAAGACGCCATTGCAGAAACTTTGATTGTTGTTTTGAAAGATTCATCAAAAATAAAAGCCAAAAAAGGCAAAAAGTCTTCCAACCTTTATACGTTTGATAACGTCTCATACTCTCCCTGCAGGGAAACATCTTGCTCGCGCCCACTGTGGGATTTGGTTGCAGACAAGGCTGTATATGACAGTGAGAAGAAAAAATTCATTTACAAAAACGTAAAACTCAGGATAAAAGGGCAAAGTATCTTATTTTCTCCGTATTTTGAACATCCATCTTTTGAGGTAAAGCAAAAAACCGGTTTTTTAACTCCAGTTTTCCGAAGAAATAGCGATATCGGATTTTTGATGGGATTTCCATTATATATCGCCATTAGTCCAGATAGATCGTTGAAATTTACCCCATTTCTAAATTCTAAGCGACGCTTTTTTAGCCTTGCGGAATATAAGCAACTTTTTGAAAAAGCTGATTTTGAATTTTCATCAAGTTTTTTGTCAAAGGGCAAAAAAAAATCAATAAATGGCGAACTTACTGATGAAGAAAAAAAAGCAAAAGAAGAAATAGAGCGTCGTGAAAGACACACTAGATGGCATGTAGATGCACTTATAAAATCTCACCAACTAGAAAATAAACGTGTAACAATTAGACTAAATCGCGCGAGCGATATGACTTATAAATCCAAATATCCAGTTATGCACTCACATCATAAATCCATTTATACAGAAAAAAAATACAATGATTCGCACGTAACTTTAGATTTTTATAATAAAAATTATTTTCTAACGACAGAAGCACATGTGTATCAAACAGATGAAAAAGAAACAGCCCCTGCGGTTTTCCCTCACATAAACTTTAATACCAGAGGGAATGCACTTGGTGGAGAAATATCATTTGATAGCGACACGATGTATTTGACCAGAAATGAAAAGAAAACTGAAATTTGTGCGGAAAAATTTTTTAGATCATCCAACACACTAAAATGGCAGAAATTAACTAACTTTGCTCCATTTTTGCTCGACTTTAACTCCGCCATCAGAACAGATACATTCGACATCAGCAAAACGAATGAAGAGACTGACAAAAACAATAAAGTTCAAAAAACGTTTCCTATATTTGAAAATCAAATATCTTTATCCGCACCACTAGAAAGCAAATTTAACAGTCAAATGTCGATATGGAATCCAACAATTTCATTTAGCAGTGTCCAAACTTCATCTAAGAGAGCTAACATCAAACAACGAGAAGATTCCGTTTTCGACAATTTTAGTGATTTAAATCTACATTCAATACGCAGATTTGGTGGATACGATTCGGTAGAGCGCGGAGAACGCCTATCCATCGGAATAGAGAATTCAACGTATAACACAAAACGTCGCTGGCTGAACTTTTATGTCGGAAAATCGTTTGCCACATCAAACGGCGATGATGAGCGATTTAAAGGTCGAGATAGTATTGTTGGGCGTGCCGTTTTAAAACCAAATGAGATTTTTTCACTAAGGACAAGATTTGTCGGCATACCAATTCTGGAGGATATACGTCAATTTGAAACTGGTGTGACGGGCAAGTATCACAAAATTACTGCTGGCATTACCTATATGTATGACAAGAATATAAACTTTACTCAGGAAAAGGGGATATCTCAATTAGGGATAAACTGCGGATACAAGTTTAATGAATTCTGGAAAATCTCAGCGTCACAAATAGTCAACCTGACATCACATGGAGGGAAACATAATCTGGCTCATTCGATATTTGCAAGTTATTCTGATGAATGTTTCAAACTGGATTTCGGAATTTTTAGAACTAATTTCAGACACAAAGACATAAAACCCAAAACAGGCATAATCCTCACAATACATTTCAAAAATCTAGGAAACTTTACCCGCTCAGGTAAACGCGATATGTATAACGAAGAAGTTGGCACGGTGGAATAACTGCGCAGTACTGTCTGCTGTAATTGAGCTTTTTGCTTAATTTCCCATTGTAGCAAATCATCTTTAGAAAATTGCTTTATTGGAGTCGATATTTTCTGTGCCAATTTACTCAACTTGATGTTCTCTTCGCATAAGAAGTAAAAATTATGTAGGATTTCCATAAATTATTATTTTATTTCTTTGTATCTCGTTCTGAAATGATTTCGGTAATGCATCGAATTCAGATATATCTACTAAAATTGGAATGTCGCTTTCGTTGATTAACCGCTTCAGCTCACTTAAATTTTTGCCAGGTTCGTTATAACTTACTACTACAAGGTCAAGGTCACTACCGTTGTGGCAATCTCCGTTTACTCTGCTACCATAAGCCCAAATTTCAGCATTTTTACAATAAGTATCAAAAATTTGATTCAGGATTGAAATGTATTTTGTGTTTAAATCAAGCATTTTCAATAATTATTTTCAGCTTCTGTGCATCGCATATAAAACTCTCAATGAGAGACAATGTCTCATCTGCAAACTCTTGCCCGTAGTCGTGTGATGTATTGTTTCTATTATCTCTGTACTTCATCCATCTAACAACGGCTGGTTCGTCTATTAGTGAATGTTTAAATGCGTGCCTAAAAACGTCCTTAAATGTTAGCTTATCAACTTCTCTCTTTGATGCAAAGAATGGCAAAATTTTCTTTTTCAAAAGTTTACCGCATTGTTCTAACGTCATTTCAAAACTTTTTACTAGAGAATTCCTATACATTTCATATTCAACGGTATTTTGATTAGCTTGCTTTATCATCTCATACGACTTTTGTAGCGTTTGAAGACATTTATCCAGATACTCCGTATTGATTTTACTTTGCATAGCAAGCTTTCATGCATTTTCCCGTGACTAATCCTTAGTGTAATGCCACTTATCGAAAAGATAAAAACATTTTAATACCGATCCTTACAAATTAAAAGTGATGCCTCCAGATAGTGGTGGCTGTTCGGTTAATTTGTTCAGCCCTTGTTTTACTTTTTTGAGATCGTTCGTATTAAATACAAAAAATAATTTTCCCTTATGCAATTTGATAAACATATAATCTGCGTTTTGCTTCGGAAGTTTATCCTGTAGTCCGTTTAGTGCTGGATGCCCCAAATTCTTACCTATAAAAACTGTTGTAAAACTTCCAGGTTCGCTTATCACTTCTCTAGTACCAAATCTCGTTTTGATGATTTTTTGACATTCTGTATAATCTATTCCATTTTCGACAATCAGAGAAATACTCCGCATTGTAATTTTATAATTCTGATATGCTTTCGGATAGTGTAAATCAACCTGTTTTATATATTCTTCTATAAATTTGATATCAATTTTTTTATTATCTTTAAGATATTTTTTTACAGTGGGCAAGATAGCCTTTGCTATTTCCGCTATTTTGTCATCTGTGGCACTATCAACTGAAGAATCCTTTGGTTCTGGTAATTTTTCGAAAGCCCATAATTTGCCTATGCTATATGCAAGAACTTCATTCAAAAGATTGTAAGAAGCATAGGCGTTTTGTGATTTGTGTTCGTAAAAATAATTTTTAAGCAATGCTCGAGTGTTCGAATTCATTGCAGAGAATAAAGAACAGCAAATTTGTTCTAATACCGCGCAAGTATCTGCAACGTGATGCGCATAATTAAATTTTAAAACAACATTAGTGCCAAATGCTCGAGCAAAACTTTGCATATTGTTTTGTGATGAACATATAAATACCCTGAATTTATCATGTTTATCTATTTTACTGTCATAAAAGTTAAAAACTGGAGCAAAATTTAACGCCTTTTTACCAAAAACTTCATTAGAATACTGTTTTAATTCTAATTTTCTGTTGTTTAAAATCTCCATATCATTATCAAATTGCCTATCATATTTTTCGCAAGCTTTATCCCATAAAGACATAAAGGTCGGCGTCATAAATTTATGCCGGTATTTTAAATGTTTTATTTTGGACAAATCTATAATGAAATCTTCTTTCATTTGAGCATCTACTTCATTTTCTGCAAATGCGCTTTCTAGTTCTTCACGTAAATTCTTGTATTCCTCATCCATTAAATTTTCGAAATAAGTTTGATAAAATAACGAAATATTACGATTCACTTGAAAATCTAGATTTGGCACGCTACCAAAAACTGAAGAAATGCAAAACATAAATAAAAAGATACAAAATTTTGCAAACATAAATTTCTCACAACAAGCAAGATCTATATTTAATCTAGCTCAACATACGATACTTTTCTAGTCCTCCTAGGCAAATACTGGGGTAACCGGCATATCGGCTCCTTCAAATATTTACTTGCATACTTCCTAAAAAACAAGGCAGGCTCTGAGAACATATAGTGAGATTAACGAACGTATGATATGGAGCAAGATTTTGAAGAGAATTTATGATGAATTACAGGTAATATTGGCGTGAAAATGAAGCAAATTAAACGAGCTTTATACCATATAATTTGCGATGTAGCTGTTAGGTATAGTAGTAGTGCGAACAGCAAAGTCTGTGTCCAGGAATAGAGTTGTAAACGCCCGATTATACGCCCTATGAGACGTTAAAAACCTAATATTGTTTCCATGAAGGAAGTAATAAGATTGAATTCATACGATCGCAATCATCAAAGATACCAGCTATTTTTGAAATGGAATGGGACTAATTTTAGCATAGTCGGTATCATTGGCATGAATTCTCTGGGCTTTTTTGATAATGATTTAGGGCGTTTTCTTTGTGAAACGTAGTCATACCATTTAATCGAAGATTTACCTAAAAGGCTGTCACAGAAAGTGAAACAAGAGCTGAATGAACTGCCTTGCCCTCTTATTGTCCCGCTGTCGTAGGATATCAGGAGATTTTCATAACTTTTGAAACACTTGCAATAATGGCGCATTCTGGTCACATTTTTTTGAGATTGGGGGAATTTGGTTAAGAAATTTTGGCAAAATTTCCTGAATCTCAGGATCATTGATATCAAACGTTTTATATTGTTTTTCTCCGCTTTGTCGTATGCCAATAACATCCCCACCACCGCGCAATTTAAGATCTTGTTCTGCTATTTGAAATCCATCCGAGCTATTGCAAATAGTTTGTAATCTCTGCCTTGCAACGTTGGACAATATTTCATCAAACAGCAACAGACAGTACGATTGTTTGTCTCCACGTCCTACTCGACCGCGAAGCTGATGTAGTTGAGATAGACCAAATTTTTCAGCATTTTCGATAATGATGACAGTCGCCTCTGGAACATCTATGCCAACTTCGATTACAGTGGTCGAAACGAGTATTTTGCAATTGCCATTTTTAAAATTTTCAAAAACTGCATCTTTTTCCGCAGTTTTCATTTTTCCATGAAGCATTTCAACTTCTTCATCTCCAAAATGTTTTTTTAAAAACTCAAATCTGTTTGTTACGCACGTATATCGTAGCTTTTCACTGTCTTCAATCAGAGGACAAATCCAATAAACTTTTTGCCCTGAATTTATAATATTTTTCAGACGTTCAACAATTTCTGGTATGCGTTTCATTGAAATGGAACGCGTCAAAATTTCCAATCTATTCGCTGGTTTTTCTGTAATAGTAGAAACATCAATATCGCCATAAAGTAACATAACCATCGTCCGTGGGATAGGGGTTGCACTCATGCTTAAAACATGAGGAGTAATGCCCTTATTGACTAGTTGCTTACGTTGATTGACTCCGAAACGATGTTGCTCGTCTATGATAGCGAGACCAAGATTATGAAACGTAACTTTTTCCGTAATTATTGTGTGAGTACCGATAAGTAGATTTATTTTGCCGGACGCCAGTGCATCAAGTATTTGAGAACGTTTTTTGCCCTTTTCATTGCCAGTTAAAATTTCTACTGAAAGTCCGAGCTTGGCAAAATATTGTTGAATTTTTTGATAATGTTGGCGAGCGAGAATTTCAATAGGGGCTAAAAGCGCACACTGGAACCCACTTTCGATTACGTAAAGCGCACTAATTAAAGCGACTATAGTCTTTCCAGAACCAACGTCTCCCTGTAAAAGTCGAAACATAGGGTATCCGCTTTGCAAGTTTTGAAATATTTCAGAAATGACCTTATTTTGTGAATTTGTTAGAGGGAATGGAAGAAGCCCTAAAAGTTTTTCAATATATGTCTTATTGTTGCTTATGACATAGCCATTTTGTGTTCGTTGATTTAAAAAATATATGTTCACTTGTTCAGCCAAGAGCTCGTCAAAAATCAGTCTTTGAAGATACGAATTGTGTTGTGGATTATTCATAATAGTTTTTGGAAAATGAATATTTCTCAATGATTCCTTAAAGGAAGGGAATTCATTTTTGTTTAGCAAATTTTCTGGAAGCCACTCTTCAATTGATTCTTGTTCTAATATCGCGAATGCTCCTTTAATGACGGAATAAACTGCATTTTGAGTTAGTCCAGTCGTGAGTGGATAAATATTGAATAATCCGGAATTTTCGTTAATTCGTGAAATGACAAATTTTTCCGGATTGATGAATTGCATAGAACCAGATGAAGAAATAGTAAGTTTTCCAGAAACTCCTATTTCCTGCCCCATAGGATATGCACTCCTTATGTATTTTTTAGGGTAATTAAAAAGCACGATTTCAATAATGTTCGAGCCATTTCTTCCATAAACGACAGCTGGGCTAGAAGCTCGATAATTCACATCTATGCAATCAACTTTAATTTTAGTGGTGATTATTTTCCCTATATCCTCTTGTGAAATTTCGTTGGTTCTTCTTTTTTCAATCGTATACAAGGGCATATGCAGTAAGGCATCAATAATCCGCTTGCCCATCAAGTTTTTAAATAGTTTTTCACGAGGTTTGTAATATCGAGGTATACAGAGCTCTATGCTATCAAATATCATAATTTCTCCATTCTTCCGTATTTTAGCATCAAAGTCTCTGGCATTAACTTTTTTTTAATTTCTACAGTATAAACTCTGAAGTATGAATGATTAAAGTATGGTTTGTAGCTATGAAGAGAATAAGTTCCATAGGAGGATGTGTGAGTATATTGCTGGTGCTCGCCCTTTCTGCAAGTGATGGGTATTGCTTTGGAAAAATCAAAGGATGGTTTCATTCCAGGAACAATGCAACTTCGAAAAGCAATACTGCGTCAAATGGCATACCAATGAATAATGTGTCTCAAAAAGATTTGAATAACATTATGCAAGGAGTGCAGAATACTGGCAATGCTATCCAAAAAACTTTGCAATCTCAGCAAATACAACAACAACTTCAAGCAGGACAACAACGTTTAGCACAAGAAAATGCGCAACTAAGAAGAAGTATGTCACAAAAACTCAGTAATTCAGCTAATTTGCAACAGCAAGAAAAAATGCTGGAACTTCAAAGGGCGCAAAGCCTTGCTGAAAACGAACAGCAAATAAAAATGTTGCGGAATCAATTAAATCAAGCAGAAGCTAAACAAAAAGCGCAGATGAAAAACATAGACAAACAGATATCATCAACACGTTTTAAACTCAAAGCAGCTAAGATGAAAGAAAACATTCAAAAGCAAGCTGGTCAGATTTTTACAGGTATCAAAAATAAATTCTCAAATCTGAAAAAGAAACTTCCAAAGTTGCCAAGTTTGAGAAGATCGAAGACGGTACAACCAACTCACTAAAAAGATGATGCACTCAAGGTCTTGCTAGTCCAGGAAAGACCTTGAGTGTTTTGTTATCCAATATACCTGATAAATTATGAGAATAAATTCCATAAATGCCTTGATATGAACATTTTACGCATTCTGGAATAAGCTTAATGTGGAAGCAAATTTATATTTCCGTGGGAAAAATTGGGCGCTCCTAACCCATTGTAGTAATTTTGAGAAAAGTATGCCAAAATCTGAATCAGATATGGCAAAATGGAGATAAGTTTATGATAAAATGTAGGCATTGCTGGAGCGAAGAATTATGTAAAGATGGGGTGGCAAAAAGTAAACAGCGATATAAATGTAAATAATGTAAACGTACTGCTAGAGAAAATGATCAGTGTTACAAGTATAGCATAAGTACTCTATTGAGGGTATTAAAAGGCTATTTGGATGGCGTCGGTATCATGGCATTGGAACGACTTACGGGTGTACCCAATCCGTTAATAATAAAATGGATTAGAAATTATTCTAAAATTTTAAAGAAATTAATCGCAAAAGCTACAGTTGCAGAAACAATAAAAAACGTTGCGATACTGGAGATGGATGAGATTTTTATACGCTAAATGATTCTACTGTTGATTTTGAGGTAACAGAGACACGATATTTGTAGGCGTATAGGCGGTTAGCTCTAAAAATTAAGACAAAATTTAAACTAAATATATTATGTACTGGCGAAAATTTTGCTTATAAAAAGATAAAATTATCTAATAAACATGTAATAAGTAAGTCATAAACTTGTCTGGTTGAAAGTAAAAGTTCAATAATACGAAGGCGATTAGCAGGATTTCACGGAAGAACAATTTGTTATTCCTAGGCAATCGATATGGTATCCGCCTCTTTACTTTTGTTATTTAATGAAAAATTACTTTATTCCATAATTGGTTAGGAATACCGCATTGACTAACTCGAGCTTCTTGGTATTGTCTTCTAATATTCTTTTTGTGTAGTCTATGAATTGCGCCCCATTCAGACTTAATACCGTTCTCATCCATGTGTTGTTCATCATGCCCTTTTGTCCTTCTTCGTTCGTTTGTACGAAATCTTTGTATTGTTTTTGTTCGGCAACTCTATTGTTTATTTAGCTATATTTTATGTCTACACGTTTGAACCTTGCTTGCATCAGTTCTATTAAGTAATCAGATAACTGCAATTGAGAACAATATTTTGTAATATCACTATAAGCTTCTTCTATATATTTTTTATATATGGCATAATTACACATGTATCAATTGTTTTTCTCAGCTTCAAGTATTACTGTTTTTTTGTCATTTAGGGCTTGAACAAAAAGTGTTTTGTACACACTATCATGGAAAACATTTATTATATTCGCCATAAATTCGTCTATTAGATTGACCAAGAAGACACAGTACCAATTTGTACTGGTATATCGTGAAGGATCAGTACCAACACATTCGATCATTTTTCCATCAAACTGGTTATATGTCACCACGTCGCTCGTGATTTTGAAAAAGCAACGAGCTATTGCGGTGTTGGGTGTAAATCATAAACTGATTTATTGTATTTCCCATTACTCCACCTAGTTAAATGGGACTTATTTTTCATCCTAACCTTGGCCATGTGTGCGTTATAATGCTACAACAAAATTTCAGATGCCATAGTCCTATATTCATATAGCTTATTCAGCTTAGGATCATTAGTAATGCGTAATGCTGTAATCATTTACTTTTATGGCATCCGCTCCTGCACACAACAAGGTTATTCCAAATATACAGATCTTTCTAGATATCATATGCAACCCTACCAACATACCTCATCTCCTTTTATTACAGGAGATTCATGTTGGGAACACAACACAACTAATTTACCGATGAACAATGGACATAAAATTTAACAACGAACACCTCGGCAATTGTTAGATTTTCAATGGTTCTTATCCTTACATGCCCCTGTACATCCACGATTCAAATATTTCAGTTCCATGAAAGCTCCGATAAAACAAGGATTCACCTGACCTGATGATATTGCTTTGCTAAAGCGCTCTTACTCACAAATTTTGAGAAAATTTAGAAAAATATCTATAATTTTATTTATGATGAAGAGATTATGAGTAAGTGTTGTGTTTGCTGGTTCGATAGTAGCCCTTGTTACCCCATTTTGCGCAGGAAAGATTGATTATGTCGCGCTTAAAAAATTGGTAGAATTTCATATTAGTTCCGGCACGGATGCTATTTTAGTGTGCGGTTCAACTGGTGAAGGGCTACTGTTGTCAGATGTGGAACGAGATCAAGTTATAGCAAAAACAATTGAAATCGCAAACAAAAGAATACCTATCATTGTTGGATGTAGTTCTTGCTGGACTGATGACGCTATAAAGCTAACAAGTCAAGCTGAAAAATTAGGAGCTGATGGGGTCTTGCTAATTGTTCCATACTACGTCAAACCGACACAGAATGGCATTATCGAACATTTCAAAACAGTGCATAATAGCACCAACATTCCGATTATTGCTTACAACAATCCTGGAAGGTGTGCGATCGACATGACAATAGATACAGTTGCAGAAATAGCGAAATTGCCTAGAGTTGTGGGGCTTAAGGATTCAAATACCAACCTGGCAAGAGTTAATTTTTTGAAATATCAAGCTCCAAAACTGAAATTATTTTCAGGAGATGATCCAACTTTGCCAGGCTATTTGGCGCACGGTGGCGATGGTTGTATTTCAGTAACTGCTAATATTGTCCCTCGATTGGTAAAGCAATTATTGACCTCTTGGCAAAATAGAGACATAGACAATATGCAAAAAATAGCAAATATGCTTGCTCCAGTTAGTGAAGCAATGTTCGTGGAACCTAATCCAATTCCAGTGAAATACGCTTTATCTAGAATGAAATTGATAGACAATGAATTGCGATTACCTCTCACCATGGCGTCAGATAAAACAAAAAGGCGTTTGGATTTGTTACTAGCCTCTATTCAACACTGAGTAATCTGAAGATTCTTAATTCTGTGTTACTACTACTCTTGTAGAGCATCGCGAATTTATGTTGGTTTTATAAGTTACGCAGGAATAAATGACATTTGTCTTCATATGCTCTGGCTATGCTCCACTCAATTGATGTCATAATAAAAACCCGTGATTTTGCAACAAAAAATATACGGATTGGTGGGCTTCAGTGTGCGTAAAACATCATCGCATGTGCGTTATTGCCAAGCACACTTTGTTGTCTTGTTTTGCTATATTGTGTGCGATGTTCATAACTAGTGCGGAGGTTTTTTTGGCCGAGGGAAGCAATGATTTCGTCGAGTAACAATACCTCGTAGTCTGCAATGGTAGCCATTATGAGACTAAGGACTTGCTCCTATTTCAAAAATCGACAAT
>CADBQC010000018.1 GCA_902796745.1 uncultured Pseudomonadota bacterium | reverse complement strand
TTATAAAACGACTTTCACCTTTGTTATACAACAATGACATCTCTTTATCGTTTTGAAAATTTTCACTTATACTTTTCTCAGATGCGCTAGTCTCTATATCGAAATTTGACAGAAATGTGCTTAAAAGAAGAACTTTAACTACTCTATTCATCTTGTTTTCAAAAATTTTAATTTGTCCAAAAAAATACTACCATATTTTGGCGAGCGCATGCGTTTAAAATGCCAGATATTAGAGTATTTCATAAAAAAACAAGCCTGTTGAAACAGGCTTGTCCATTTTCGATAAATGAGGTTATCTCATGCGCTCTTTTCTTTTTCCGCTGTTAATGCTTCAAAACGCTTGCTTAAGCCTAACACTGATATTATCCAAAGGATCACTACGATCATTACTATCGAACCTAATATGTCTACTAAGCTGGACAACTTTACACCACCACCGACAATCATGAGCAACGTTGATTGAATGAATGCTCCACCGGATTTTCCACCTCGTCCTGCTAGTATTTCAACAGCTGCTTGCCCTTTGACCTTTAGTTCAGGATCAAGTGGTATATACGCCATTTGCTTTGTTGAATCGAACAGCGTATATTTTGTTCCTTTGCTTAAGCTGTTCTGCAAGAAGCCTACCAGCACTGCCAAAAATAGCACTGAGAAGCCCATCAATTCAGCTCCAGAGCCTACGCTGTTTTTGTACATTATAAAGCCATAGAACAATATGCTAGTGATCAACAAAATGACCGGGGTTATCAAAGCTGCTACCTTCCAGGAGAATTTTCTGAAAACATTTTGTGCAGCAATAGCTGAGCAAATTGTCACAGCTCCAGTCGTCAGAGATAGACGCCCCATCCAAGCGTTATAGTCATTTGTATCAGGACAAAGCTCTTTCAATTGCCCCTTCCATACTGCCTCAACTAAGTTGATAGACACACCGTATGCCAAAACTAGCACTGCAATCATCAACAGGTATGGTGAAGTGATGATACACTTGAAGCTCTCTGCCATGCCTAATTTCGGCTTGCTCTTCTTCTTTGTTCCTTCACCAGGAGTGTATAGCCTTGGATCCGTCAAAACATTTTTGTTCATCCAGCGATAAAGCCCAATTAGTATTATTCCAAAAATCAATACTGCCATCATCTGGTAAAACAGGTTTGTCCCGAAAGCATCAGCATCTGGATTTGTTATAGCACTACTTTTTGCCATATTTGCGCAAAATATAATAACTGAACCCGATGCTAAAAGCCCGACATTTCCGATCATCCCAAATAAAGCGTAGAACCTTTTTGATTCCTTAACTTTCGTTATTTCGTTTGCGAACTGCCAGAATAATGCGGACAAGACAACGCTACCCCATAGTTCAGCCAAAATATAGAATAACGAAAAGCTCCAGTTTCCTATAACCGGCCATACCCAGTGCAATCTTGGGTATGAGGATTGTAGCGATAAGATGGTATCTTCTGAAAAATGCAATATGTCACGCAATGGATATAAGACAAATCCAAATGTGACGAAAAATGTCAGGAAAAATAGAACGATTGCGTAAAACAGTTTTTCTCTTTCCAGCACATTCGCTAATTTTACGAACACAATCATAAACAAAATTGCCGATGGTGTCACGCCATAAAGTTTTAAAAAGCCGAGAGTTTCAGCTCCACCACAAATGGCTTTGCTAACCATCAGGGTATCTTTAAGGTCTCGTACAAGTGTGTATATAAACAAGATACACAGCATCATCAAGCCCATTGGCAAGAATTTTTTCAATTCAAAATTGTGGATAGGCCAAAGGATTTTTCGCCATCCTGTAAATTCTTCTTCAACAGGCATGCCTTCTTTACTCATAAAAGTTTTTCTCCTCAATTCAAAAACACTAAACCAGCCCCGCTAATACAGCAAGACCAGCACAGTTTTCACTTCTATGCCTGCAGTGTAGCAAAAAGGTGACAAAATTACAAGTTATGCGAATAAACGCCAGATTTAGGATTATTATCTATTTCTCTTTTCGGCAGTTAATTTTTCGAATTGTTTGCTAAGACCAAGGACTGATGCTATCCAGAACACCATAATAATCATTATTATCGTTGCAAGCGTACTAGCCAAGTCAGACAATTTTATTCCGCTTCCAGCGATCATCAGCAATGTTGATTGAATGAATGCTCCACCGGATTTGCCACTACGCTCAGCCAATATTTCAACAGCTGCTTGCCCCTTTACCTTTAGCTCAGAAGGAAGCGGTATATATGCCATTTGTTTGGTTGTATCAAATAGAGCATACTTTACTCCTTTTGTTAAGCCATTCTGTATCAATCCAAAAAGTACAGCCAAAAATAGTGTGGAATACCCAATAATATGAACTTCTGTTCCGACATTATTTTTATATATAATTAAGCCATAAAATAAGAAACTCGTTACCAACAATATTGCTGGAGTTATTAAAGCCATCGTTTTCCAGGAAAACTTTCGAAGTAAATTATTTGCAACTATCGCTAGAGTAACTGATATTACTCCGGTAAAAATCGAAAGATTTCCCATCCAGATATTGTAGTCATTCGTGTCAGGACAGAGCTCTTTCAGTTGCCCTTTCCACACAGCCTCAATCAAATTGATTGATATACCGTACGCCAAAACCATTACGACAAGCATTAACAAATATGAAGATTTAGCTATATACTTAAAACTTTCAGCTATTCCCAATTTCAGCTTATTCTTTTCAGTTTTTGGTCTGGGGATATACAATCTGGAATCTGTCAAAACATTTCGGTTTACCCATCGATAAATTCCCAGGGCTATCATGCCGATAAAGGATACAAAAATTGTCTGATACATCAAATTCGTGCCAAACACGTCCAGCCCAGAATTTTTGCCTGATGCTCCCACTGTTTGCGCAAAGTTAGCACAAAACATAACTGCAATACCAGCAAACAATTGACCAGTTTGCCCAATCATTATGAATGCAGGATAAAACCTTTTTGATTCTTTAACGTTTGTTATCTCGTTTGCAAACTGCCAGAATAAAGCACATAGAACAACATTCCCCCAAAGTTCAGTTAGTATGTAAAACAATGAGAAACTCCAGTTTCCAATGATTGGAAAGAACCAGTGAAATTTTGGGTAAGCGGATTGTAGCGATAAAATCGTATCTTTCGAAAAATGCAAAACATCATGTAGTGGATATAACACCAATCCAAATATCATAAAAAATGACAAGAAGAATGTAACTATCGTGTAGAATAATTTTTCTCTTTCCAGAATATTCGCCAATTTCACGAATAGAAGTGTAGCAAGAAAAGCTGATGGCGTAACTCCATATAACTTTAAAAATCCTAGAACTTCGGCTCCACTACAAATCGCTTTGCTTACCATAAGAGTATCTTTTAAGTTTCTTAACAATTGGTATATAAAAATAATACAAAACAATAACAAACTCATTGGTAGAAACTTTTTTATCTCAAAATTGTGTATCGACCAGAAAATCTTTCTCCATCCAGAGAACTCCTCTTTGCGAGGCGTGTTTGCTTCTTTTATTAAAATCACTTCCCGTCCTTGCTTTTCTCCCTCACTCCCTTCAAAAATTATATGTCAAAATGAACAAAGACAAAAGAGGTAATGTGTTAAGTGCTATAGTTCAGGCGATTGCATTACCCCAAAATTGGCTAAAAATCACACAAGCAAATGTGATGATAACCAATAAGGCTATACATTAAACCGGAAGTGCATAACATCGCCGTCTTGGACAACGTAATCCTTGCCTTCTAGTCGGAGTTTTCCTGATTTTTTTGC
>CADBQC010000017.1 GCA_902796745.1 uncultured Pseudomonadota bacterium | reverse complement strand
CTTTATCATCGTTTACGAAAAAGGATCCAGTTTTTTCATTGTGAAAAGGGCAGTGACCAACGAACTCTCTTCCTTTTTTCTGAAGGTTAACATCCTGTCTCACTATCTGAGATAGATTGACCCGTTCCTTCATCAAACTTAAAACTGTATTTAGTCCAGAATACGCCATAAGCTAATCGTTTCCTCTATTCATTAGCAAGTTATCATAATTAACGTAACATACGCAAACTGGAGCGGAATACTCCACGAGTATAATGTGAAATATATAGATTTGTTTTTATCGAATGTAAGACTTCATTTTCCTGTATCGTAAAATTTAGATTTATTGATATGTGCGCGGTTTTGCATTTGTATACATTCACGCATTCCACAAATCTTCGATAACTCATCGATTACATAAGAAAAATTATCCATTGCATCTCGTCCCCTTAAATTTAGAATATAGTTAATTTTTAGCAAATCGCAAAATTCTCGACCCGTTAAAATTTGTTCTTTAGTAAAACGATGTTTAAAACCTTCTATTATTTTATCCTTGTCATCTTGATTAAAACAGCAAATGAAAAACTTTACGATAAATGGAATTTTTGTGGAGCAAAGTATTCGGTTAGGAAGTCCTACATATCTTCAGCTACAAAAGTCAATTGCAGGCACTAACGTTGATAACTAGCTGTCCCCCAATTAGCAAAAATACTATGTTAGAGATTTATAATGAGGCAATTTGCGACCAGACTAAAATTTCTCAAAGATACGAGCTTAATCGAAGAGGAAGAAGATAGGTACTTGCCTACCGATAAAGCAATCGCTTTTACAACATACATTAAAAATACAATATTGTAACTTAAAATAACATCGGGACGGCAGGAATACCGTCCCTTTTATGTATATTTTAATACATTCCTCCCATGCCACCCATTCCAGGGGCTCCATGGTTACAAGCTTCTTTCGGCTCTGGTTTTTCAACAATGACACATTCTGTTGTTAATAGCAATCCTGCTATTGATGCAGCATCTTGCAATGCTGTACGGACGACTTTTGTTGGATCGATTATTCCAGACTTTATCATGTCCGTATATTCGTCCTTCGAGGCATCATATCCGTAATTGTAGTCCTTATTATCCAATATCTTTGAAATCACAACTGAACCCTCAACGCCCGCATTGTTCGATATTTGACGAGCAGGAGCCATCAACGCATGACGAATTATGTTAATACCAATCTTTTGGTCTTCGTTCTTCGCGTTCAAGGCATCAAGCTTCTCTATCGATCGTAACAATGCCACACCGCCACCAGGCACGACGCCTTCCTCTATAGCAGCTTTAGTTGCGTGCATAGCATCATCCACGCGGTCTTTCTTCTCTTTGACTTCAACTTCGGTTGCACCACCAACGCGTATGACTGCAACACCGCCAGCCAGTTTTGCCAAGCGCTCCTTCATCTTCTCGATGTCATAATCAGATGTCGAGGCTTCAATCTGTGCTTTTATTTGGTTGCAACGAGCAGTGATATCATCCTTTTTTCCAGCGCCTTCAACGATTGTCGTATCATCTTTAGTTATGGTGACTTTCTTCGCAGAACCCAGCATTGTGATATTCACATTCTCGAGCTTTATTCCGACATCTTCAGAAATGAGCGTGCCTCCAGTTAGAATTGCAATATCCTCAAGCATAGCCTTTCTTCTGTCGCCAAAACCAGGAGCTTTCACCGCAGCTACGCGCAAACCACCACGCAATTTATTGACTACCAACGTTGCGAGTGCCTCGCCCTCAATATCCTCAGCAATTATCAACAACGGACGTCCGGATTGAGCAACAGCTTCCAGAACAGGCAACATCGGTTGTAATCCAGAAAGCTTTTTCTCATGTATTAAAATGTATGGATTTTCCAGCTCAGCCGTCATTTTCTCTGAATTGGTCACGAAATATGGTGAAATATAGCCCTTATCGAATTGCATGCCTTCCACAACATCCAGCTCAGTCTGGAAGGACTTTGCTTCTTCAATCGTAATAACGCCTTCTTTTCCGACTTTTGACACTGCATTTGCCAGCATTTCACCGATTTCCTTTTCACCATTCGCAGAAATCGTTCCAACTTGCACTATCTCTTCATTCGTAGAAACTGGTTTTGATTTTTCTTTCAGGAATTTTACCGTAGAATCGACGGCCATATTGATGCCACGCAACAAATCCATAGGATTGGCACCGGCAGATACTGATTTAATTCCTTCAGTCAAAATAGCTTGCGCCAAAACAGTTGCGGTTGTCGTTCCATCTCCAGCCAAATCAGAGGTCTTATTCGCCACCTCTTTGACCATTTGAGCTCCGACATTTTCAAACTTTTCAGAAACTTCTATTTCTTTCGCGACCGACACGCCATCTTTAGTAATTCTTGGCGCTCCGTATGATTTTTCTATCAAAACATTGCGTCCTTTTGGCCCCATTGTAACTCTAACTGCATTTGCAAGAGTATTCACTCCTTTAAGGATTTGTTCTCTTGCATCCGCACTGAATTTTAATTCTTTTGCAGACATACTCATTCTCCTTATTCAAATATTCCCATAATATCTGATTCTTTCATCACCAGATAATCTTTTCCTTCGAGTTTTATTTCTGTCCCAGACCACTTGCCAAACAAGATCTTATTGCCGGCTTTTACTTGGAGCGGTACAATATCACCTTTATCGTTCTTTGTTCCATTTCCTACAGCGATAACTAGACCTTCCATAGGCTTCTCCTTGGCTGTATCTGGAATAATAATTCCGCCGGCTGTCTTTTCCTCGGACTCCAGGCGTTCTACCAAAACTCTATCATATAACGGTTTAAATTTCATTGACATATTAGCAATCTCTCCTTTCGAGTGCTAGTTTATGACACAAGCTCACATTAGTCAATAAATATTTTTTTAAATCTGTTTATTACTCCCCAATATTGCCTTCAAAATAGTGTTTTCGGCAAAGAGAAGTGTATTTTTCGTTGCCACCAATGTCGATTTGCTCTCCAGCTCTAATAACATGTTTCATTTCGTCAAATTTTGCATTCATTGTTGCCTTTTTGCCACAATGACATATAGTTTTTACTTCAATCAGCTCGTCAGCCCAGAGTAGTAAATACATACTGCCTTCGAATGCTTCTCCCAGAAAATCTGTACGCAACCCATAAGCTAGGACGGGAATTCCAAGTTCATCAACAACTCTGCATAAATCCATAACCTGTTGCTTGCTCAAGAATTGGGCTTCATCTATAAAAACGCAGGCTGTCTTTTTGCTTATCTTGTTCTTTATATCTTCAAACAGAGAAGTGCTGTTGTCATACGTATATGAATTTTTTGCAAGACCAATTCGTGATGCGATCTTGGATTCACCAAACCTGTTATCAAATCTGAAGGTATACAAAATTGTATCCATTCCACGCTCGTTGTAGTTAAAACTACTCTGTAGCAACTTAGTTGTTTTGCCAGCGTTCATTGCTGAATAATAGAAATACAATTTTGCCATGTTCATGCCCTGATACATACTAGATTTGTAACGAGTATAACATCTCCAAAAGGAATTGAAACAAGAGTTATGAAAATTTTCTCAAAATGAGACCATCCACGATTTTAGGTTCAAACCATGTGGATGTTGCTGGTAATTTGTGCCCATTGTCTATGACATCCAAAAAATCTGTGACATCAATGCTTGGTACAAATATCGCTACCGTAGCGTTTTTGTACAAATTAAATATTTTATGTGCTTCTCTTGCCGAAATATTGCCTGGTAGAGGAAAAACATTTTCATCGTATTCTCTAACACCAAAGCCTATTTCAATAATGTCTGTTTTTACAATATCAAAAATATTTGTATGATTAACACGCTCGCTGAAATCAATAGTAAAATTTTCGCCATTTGAGAAAACCAAAACCACCTTTCCGACAATATTATCGAATGAATTGATTTTTTCGAGTTTGCCGAATCGAAGAATTTTTTCGCGCCAATTTTCGGAAATTGATCCACAAATGACTCTGTGGCAACTTTTTAGAAGTATTGAATTCGCATCAGTAACAGAAATTATCAATTTCGCAGAAATTTTGGAAATTACACTTGTGAATAACGAAAATCTATGATGACCATCCGCAATGTATAAACGATCAATAGATTTTAGTGCTTGTTTGATTTTATTTATTTCTTGCGCATTGTGTACATACCATAATTCGTATAGCATTCCATCTATTTGTATGCTCATTGTAGGCGTAGTATTTAATATTTCTGTAACAATTGCTTCTATTGAGGTTCCATTTTTATAAAACGTTAATACAGGGCTTGTCTGAATTTTAAATTGCTGAAATATTGCTTTGTAACGTTCCAATTTTTGGGGATGTATACCTTCATTCATAAATAGAACCGATTTTTCATTGTAATCAATTTCGCCAATAATTGAGGTAACCTGTTTTTTGCTAGATGTTGTTCGAAGGACATATAGCCCTGGAATTGCATCAATTTTGGCTATTCCGTTTGCTATCTGAGAGTTTAGGTACATCAGAGTATTTTGGATTTGCTGCACTTTATCGCCACTATTATCCATATTGAAGTGAGGAGAGACATTCCAATAATCTGAATTAAATCTAATAGCCCGAAAAGCATTTATTTGCATTGTACCCTCCGCCTCTTTCCATTGATAATAAAGCAGGACACCGCAGCGTTCATAATAAGAGACGTGATAGTTCTGACTGGCTCAATGATTGGATCTACGGCTACTAATATGAGAATGATAGAATTTATCGGAAGATTTAAAGGATCCAGGATTATTGAAATCATGCTGATCGCAATAATACCGTTTGCTCCTGAAGATGCAAAACTGGTCATTATCGAACCCAATATAATAAAGCCTTGCTCATAAATAGAAAGAGGCTGGTTATATACCGAGGCAATAAAGATTGATACGAAAGCATAGTATGCAACATTGCCTGCTCGACACATAGTAATTCCAAGGGGAATAGCCAGATCTACAGCTTGTTCAGCTAGCCTGAATTTATCTCTTAAAGCAGTAATTAAAAAAGGCAGAGTTGCCTGATTGCTACATGTTGAAAAGGCAATAATAATCGCCTCTTTTATCGATTTTATTGATTTAAGAAAACCAATAGGGCTGTATATAGCAAAAACGAATAAAGCGAGCAGTATTAAAACACTAAAAGCAATGAATGAGCCACATATAAAACGAGTCATTGCAAGCATATCTTCAAAATTTACTTTTGATATATTGCTGGCAAGAAGACAAAACATTCCAATTGGGAGAATTTTAGTCGGAATTTTTAGGATTTTTTTAAATGATTGCATAAGAACAGTTAAGCTCCTCAATGATATTTCGCGTTTCTGTGAATCCAGATGGGATATGGCAAATCCAACAAGAATTGAAACAGATAATATTTGGATTATGTTTCCTTCTGCAAATGCTGCGAATGGGTTTTTAGGCAATAAAGTTGAAATAAAATCAGCAAAGGAAAATTTTTTCAAGGTATCAAGAGGATCAAAAATGGATACTTCTGCAATGGAATTTTGCACATCTTGAAAAACCATATTCGCTATAAGTTTTGAGTTCATGATTGTTTCGCCCGAATGTGAGCTGATGCCAATTAGAATTCCGATACCTCCTGCCAAAATTAGTATACTCGTGAATGTGAATATTATTTTAGATACGGTAATTTCAGCAATCTTATCAGAAATCATTTTTATAATGCTACATGTTACTGAAGAAAATATAATTGGAATTACAGATATAGAAATCAAAGTTAAAAATATATTGCCGGGTAATGTGAATAATTTACCTGCTTCTGGAAAACATATACCTATGAAAATTGCACATATGGCTCCTATGATTGTGGCGTATCCGCTACTCAAAAGTTTTGATATTTTCCCAGACATTTTCATATCTTCACCATAACCGATTGATCCCGTCCCAATTTTTCGGTGGATGTGCTAAAAATTCTTCGCAATGCTTTACCAAAACATTGATTGAATTGGCTTTTTCTGGGAAAGTTTTTGATATTTCGGTGTACAATTTCAGAGCATCTTCAAAATTTTTGTTTTGGTATAACTCAAATGCTTCCTTGGATTTTGAACAAAGCTCCAGCATTGCATAATACATATCATTAGCATTTTGCAGAGAACATAGTGGTTCAAAAATTGTGATACCAGAATTGCTTCCATTAACCGCAATTTTGTCTACGACTCTGAACAAAATTTTGTCACGAGCTTTACGCTCTACCGCCTCTGAGGCTAAAATCCACGTGCCATAAATTTTATTGATGCCTTCTAAACTGGAGGCTATATCAACAGCATTTCCAATAGCAGTAAAGTTCATTCTGTCATTAGAGCCGACGTTTCCAACAATAGCTGAACCAGAATGAAGCCCGATCCTAGTTGGCAACGGTGGTTTTCCTAGCGATACCCATTTCTCTTTCAATTGTTTTAGCATTTGCTGGCAATCCAATGCTGCCTCGCATGCATTGATAACCTGATCTTCATCGGGATTTGGCGCTCCCCAAATAGCCATGATTGAATCTCCGATATATTTGTCAATTATTCCGTTATGTTGCGCTATGATTTTGGTTAATTCATCGAAATATTCGGAAAGATGAGAAATTAGGTATTCAGCAGGTAATTTTTCAGAAACTGTAGAAAACTTTTCGATATCAGAGAAAAACATTGTTACTTCTTTTGTCATTCCTCCAATGCTTGCATCACCCCCAGTTTTCAATAGTTCATGTACTATTCCCTTTGGCGTGTATTTTGAAAAAGCAGAAATACCTGTTCTCATCAGTTCTACTGCTGACGACAGTTCTTTTACTTCAAAAATTCTGGATTTTGGAGGCTCCGGACAATTTTTTAAATCCATTTTCCCAATAGCAATAGCCGATTTGCAAAGTTGCGATATTGGTTTCGATATTCTATGTGAAAACATCAGAATTATTACAGACGAGAACAAAAAGACAAACAACGACAGCAAGAACATATTTGTCTGAAGGCGATTAAACTCATCAGTAAAATCGGATTGTGGCGAGATAATTAGTATCGAAAATGGAACACTGTGCAATCTTCTTTTTGATGCGATAAAGGTTCTTCCATCGCTTATCTCGTAGGTGACATGTGTTTCATTCGCACCGATGAGATTTTTAGTCGCAGTCTGCAATATTTCATCATTTATATCCGTAACTTTTAGCAACTTATTTGTAGCAACTTTACTCCCTTTTGCCGGCTTTATTTTTTCATTATCAATGGTGGACGCGACAATCTCGTTTTTATCATTTATTAACCTAACACAAGAATTAGCCGTTGTTTTAACTTTGCTAAGCAAATCACCAAAATCGATTAGCGAAAAATCGATAGAAATTACTCCATGAACCTTATCATCTACAAAAATTGGATTAGAAATTGTTATGCCAATTTCTTCTGATGTCTTGAATATATATGGTTCACTCCATAGCGATTTTTTATTAATTACTGTGTTAACATACCATTGTCTCTCCCTTGGATCGTATTGTGCAGCCTGGAGATTTTCTTTAATGATGGGGGAAAAATCGCTATTCATGTATTCCCAGGATTCGGACATACCTGTTTCTTCTTCTGAGCGTTCCATCTTCCGAACAGCATATGTTGCATAGGCTGGCAACGGATGGGATAAATTTTTCTGAAATGATGTTTGCCTTTTGACGTTTCTAACTTGGAGCATAGAGCCATCATTTAGCGTTAGTTGGAAGGTCAAAGCAAACTGCGTTTTTCTTAAAGCAACCTTGAACAATTCCTCAAAGTCTGCAAAGCCGTTGATCGGAGTATCCTGTTCAAATAACTTATTTTTAGATAAAACACTTGCTATGAGTTCCACTTGGCTAAAATATGAATTCAGCCAATTTGCAATCATTGATGAAATTTTGTCAGAGTAGTACTCCTTTTCAAACTGCAAAACAATTTTTTTGTTTGCATCGGATGAGTATAAAATTTCACAACTTACAAAAACAAATAGCAAGACCGAAAATGTTATCAAAATTTCAGTTCTTAATTTTCTATTCTTAAAAAAAATCATTTTAAAAATGTTCATTTTACGTAATCCCTATAAATATTCAGTATTTCATTTACAGTTAAAACTTTATATTCATTTTCTAAAAACTTGTTAATAAATGAATTTAATGAATATTCTTTAGTACTCGTTATCGCTGATATCGGGTCTTTGTGTTCCCTCAAAATTACTGGTAAAAACCTTAGCAAAAGGGTTGGCTGTGACCTTAGTAAAATACCAATCGGCAGATCTTCATCGAGTACTGCGACCACTTCATTTTGTTGCAATTGTTTTATAGAACCATTTTCTAGGCTAGGATTGCCTAGTATTTGCGCGTTGGGAAATATTCTTTTGACAAAAATCTCGTAACTTGAGTTTTTCAAAATTGCAATTTTAGCACTGGGTATGTTTAGAATTTCAGCTAAGTTTCTCGCGTTTTTATTCATCATTGCTTTTCTATTGATTAAGAGCATTTGGCTCTGGATGATATATGGCGAAGAAAACGTAACTTTTTGGGCTCTGTTCGGTGTGTAGGATAAATTTGCGACACCAACATCACCCTCTCCATTGTATATTGCATCAACGACTTCATCATATG
>CADBQC010000016.1 GCA_902796745.1 uncultured Pseudomonadota bacterium | reverse complement strand
TTGTGGCTTGTGGAGACGGGATGCAGTATTTTGCTTGTAAAGCACTGAATAAAAACGGAGAAGTAGTGGCAAAAAGCGTTTTTGCTGAAGAAAATTTTGATTTTGTGGAATTTTTTAAAAAATCCGACTTACTTTTTATATCGAAAATGATCCGAAAATCATCTATTAAAAAGCCTATTGCTAGCTTTACTTTACCATTTTTCAGAAATTTAGCACATCTAATCAAAAATAATTTGAATTTACTGGAAGCCCTGAAAATTATAAAGAATTTGTTTAAAAACGAAGAAGCTCAAGCAATTGTAAGTACAGTTATTCAACAGATATATTTGGGGGAAAGTTTGTCACAAGTTTTGTCAAAGTTTAGCCGATATTTTGATAGGGTTTGCATTAAGTCAATCGAAATCTCTGAAAAAACTGCTGAATTGCCAGATACTCTTGAAAAAATTGTGCTTCACCTAGAAAAAAATGAAAAACTTAAACATAGGATTAAAGAATCTATGAGATACCCAATTATATTGATGTTTTTTATTGGATGTGTTTTCATTTTTTGGCTTTTTGTTTTGGTTCCAAAATTTGGCGAACTTTTCAGCGAGATGAATGTAGAACTTCCCGCTATTTCTCGTATGGTGATATCTTTTAGTAAAATGATGTCAGACCACGCATTATATATCTTATCCATCGTAGTTGGACTAGTATTTGTTTTAAAATACGTTGTTAATAAATATAAACTTACAACATTGAGCAGTACCTTTTGTGGAAAACTAAAACGCGATATAAATATTTACAATTTTTTTGTTGCAATGGAAATTATGCTTTATGACAAAATAAACTTGCTGGAAGCTCTTGAATGTACGGAAGATATCATTCCGCAAGTCAGAGAAGTCATAGATTCTGTAAGCTCTGGGGTAACGCTGTTATCGGCACTTCGTAGGTCAAAAATTTTAAACGAGTATGAATTATCAATAATAGGAGCAGCTGAACGAGCCGGAAATCTCTGGTCAGCTTTTCAATCTGCTTCAGATATTTCTAGGCAAAATATCGAAAATAAATTGCAGAGAATAGTCGCGTTTCTTCAGCCAATCGCAATAACCTTTATAGGGATACTCCTAGTAGTTTTTGTTTATGCCATGATCTTTCCACTGTACTCAAATCTAAATGCAGTGTTTTGATATTACAATAACGAAGCCTGTAAGGGGCGCGATGTGGTAAAGTTAAAAGCATACCACATCGCGCCCCTAAGCCTGTCAAGGTACGCATACGCTCAGTGCCCTTCGGTCACTAACCTTCGGGCGCTGACCTTGACAGGCAGTTCAAAATCGAAAATGTTTCACGTGAAACATTTTATAACCCTATGGCGAAAAATATATTACATTTTCTAATAATTTATAATTAAATGATGCAAATCTCTACAAATAATCAAGCATAAGCATTTTTGCTTTGCAGTAAACATACTCGTTCAATTCCTGCGAAATGCTTCATTACTACGCTATTTTTCGTCACAGTCATGTGGTCGATTTGGACGTTTTCACCAACCTCGCTGTAATGCTCCTTCAATTTCCGTTTTTTCTTGCTCTTCAATGCGCTTCTAGACCTTGGAAATCTGGGCTTTTTCATAATTCTACCGACACTACTCGCGCTGATATTGATGCCGAGAACACGCCTCAAAATCACTCAAAATGCTAGCTTTTCTGTGCATTTAGGTCTGAAAAACTGGTATTTCAAACACATTCCTTAACTGATGCCTGCAATTTCCTGTTTTTTGTTGTTGCTAATTCCATGGCAGTGAAGCAATTCCCATTGTTTGACCTGTTTTTCACAAAGTTTAGTAAAGTCTGACCTACCTTTTTGGGAACAACAAGCGAGTATAGTTAATGTATTTGTATAATCCAAAGTCTCCTTTCTTGATTCAAAAACTAACAATTTAATTCTGGAGACTTTTTGTATATTTGCTCGACTTAAGTTACTTCGCTCACATCAAGTCCAGCTCTGTCTCATATGTTATGAGCTTGTACAAAAAAATAAGCTGGATTAACAGTAAAGTTTATGGTAGAATATAGGGGTTAATTTGTTGGATGGTGAGATTATGAAGCGTACATATCAACCAAGTAATTTGGTTCGTAAGAGAAGGCATGGCTTTTTGAGCAGGATGGCGACAGTTGGTGGAAGAAAAGTTTTAGCCTCAAGAAGGGCTAAAGGACGTAAGAGGCTAAGTGCTTAACTCGTGCTTCCCAGAACTATTAAAAAGCGTGCGATGTTTTTGAACGTAATGAGACATGGGACTATTGCGAGGACAAAGGGAGTGGTATCTATTTGTCAGCGCATTGATGTTTCATGTTCGTTTGTTGGGTATACCGCCAGCCGTAGGGTTGGCAATGCGGTGAAGCGAAATTTTGCTAAACGTCGTATGCGTGCTTTGGTTCGTGAATTTAGTAATGAATTTTCGCCTGGTTATGCGTTTGTTTTTATTGCAAACACAAGAACAACCGAGATGAAATTTGCTGAATTAAAGTCAGATTTTTGTTATTCGCTCAAAAAATCCAAAAAAGAAGAGTTGCGCAGTGCTTAAGAATATTTTTATCGCATTTGTAAAATGCTATAAGGTGATCTTTTCATGGAAACGTCCAAGTTGTAGATATATTCCGACTTGTTCGTCCTATGCGATAGAAGCTGTTGAAAAATATGGATTTTTAAAAGGATTAGAGCTTTCATTTCGGAGAATACTTCGATGTCGCCCTGGCTTTAAGAAGTATGCAAATTGCGGATATGATCCAGTTCCTTAAAAAATTTT
>CADBQC010000015.1 GCA_902796745.1 uncultured Pseudomonadota bacterium | reverse complement strand
TTCATAAGAGATGAACCTAAAATTTGTTATTTTGTTAGTTAGTCTTCTCGCGCTATTTGTAGCTCCAGATTTTATATATTCTGCTTACACCAGCACCTATGCGATAACGTCAGGATTTCGTGCCATTTTGTTTTTGATACCGCTTAGTTGCGGATTGCTTTTAAACAAATATCGCTGGCTAACTGCATTCGTATTGGTGCTGTTATGCGTTTTGCAACTAATTCAGTTTTCTAGACTGTCTTATTTCGGACGCCTGATGACGCAATTTGATTTTGATATGATTTTAGCAGAATGGCAGGATATATTGATTGGAGCACAGGACGCTTTTACGACACATTGGAAAGTCTTGCCAACAGTGATTGTGCCGTTCATTTTGATGTGGATTGTGTTGCGATTACAGCAAACCAAAAATATTTGGGGGACGATTGTTGTAGCTATTACTTTTCCAATCATGATACACGAACATGTTGATAATTGCATACCTTACCCGATAGAAGGCAGAATATCGATTTCGAATACGTTGAAGAGCTTTTCGTACTACGTCGCATCCTGGTTTCAGGAATACCATCCCCCAAAGTACCAAGATTATGCAATTACGAATGTCGGAATTGATACGGATGAGCCGATTACAATCGTGTATATTCTGGGCGAAAGCGTGAATATCAATCATATGTCACTGTTTGGGTATGAGAGAGATACAACGCCGAATTTGCGCATACTTTCGAAAAATAGCAATTTTTATTGCACAGCTGGAGTATCAGGAGCGGTATGTACTAAAGCGTCGCTTAGGTTTATGACGAATGCAATATATGAGCCGGATAATGTCAGACTAAACGACAGTGGCGAGACAAACTTATTTAAATTAGCGAAAGAGAATGGATTTAAAACGTTTTACTTAGCATCCGACCCTAAAAATATGGTAAATAGCATTTGTAATAAAAGCTCTCGTTATATCGATGTTTTGATAACTAGAGAAAACGATAAAAAGCGAGTCACAGAGATGAAAGATGACTATATATTAGAGTTAATAGAGGCACAAGAGTACACGAAACGCAATTTTATAGTTTTGCACCAACGTTGTATACATACACCGTATGCTGAGAATTTTCCAAAGCAGTACAAATATGTTCAGTACTTCACGAATGGCGTAAATACAAAAATAGATGAATACGATAATGCGATGAAATATAATGATACCTTTATCTCACGAGTATTTGAGCGATTTAATAAGCAAAAGAATGGTAAATTTTATATCATTTGGGCATCAGATCATAGCGAAATGCTCGGAGAAAAAGGAATGTTTGGGCATAGCATAATAGAGCCGGAGGTCGCCACGGTGCCGTTCTTGTTTCAGAGCAACGATGAAGAGTTTATGAAAAGGATACGTTCCTTAAAAGCGATATCTCCTTATGCTGTTGCAAAGATGATTGCCGAGATAATGGGATTTACAATAAACAATCCAAATGAAATACCAGACGTGTTTTATGCAAATGGATTGGATTATTACGGACGCACCGGATATATGAAAGTGACTGTAAAAGGTCATGAGTTGAATTTTGAGAAAGTAGGGACAAAATGAGAAGTATCATTGCCATAAAAGACGCGTTTTTTTATTCTATGAGCGGGCTGAAATATCTATTGAAAGAACGGGCATTTTGCCAGGAGCTTATAGTCATGGCAGTTTTGATCGTTATCGAAATGTTTCGCGATACTTCATTGAATATGCGATTATATTTATTTACTTCATATATGCTAATTTTGTTAGCAGAGGCTCTGAATTCCGCGATAGAGGCAACAGTTGACCGAATAAGCCATGAGAGACACGAATTGTCTAAAAAGGCTAAGGATATAGGTAGTGCAGCCACATTCATAATGATGCTACACTTTGGGATAATATGGTTGTTATCGTTTATACTGTGAGGTAACTGTGTCTCTGGATTTTGTCATACTAGCAGCAGGCAATAGCTCTCGGATGCACTCGACAACACCGAAATTTTTTCATACGATAGCTGGCAAACCGGTTATACGATATATTATCGATGCAGTGCACGAATGTAATCCCAACAATGTCATCATAGTAACTCGTGAAGAATTAAAACATTCTGAGTATTTTAGCGACACAGCTGTAAAAATACAGCCAGAACCTCTAGGAACAGCCGATGCAGTAAAATATGCGCTTGATGCTTTGTCATCGGAATATACTATAATTCTTTGCGGAGATATGCCTATGATATCTGCGGAACAATTGAAAAACCTAGCAGATACTTCTTCAGATAACGCCTTAATAGCAATGACATTACCCCCTGAATTTCGGCATATGCCTTATGGTCGCGTTGTCATAAACAATGGCAAATTTGAAAAAATAGTCGAATACAAAAACACTACTGATGCTGAAAAATCAATAATATTGGCTAATACAGGAGTATATAAAATCAAGACTGATTTGCTAAAAAAATATATTCCGCAGATTGAAAAGAATGCAGTTTCTGGAGAGTATTATCTGACGGATATATTTGAATTTATCAGGAACGTTGAGGTAATACAATTTTCGGATTATGAGGCTTTTCATGGGATAAATACGATGCAGGATTTGGCGAAAGCTGAAGCTATTATGCAAAACAGATTACGACAAAAATTTATGGCAAATGGCGTGAAACTCATCGCTCCCGAGACAGTGCATTTCTCTTACGATACTGAAATCGAACGTGACGTGCTGATTGAGCCGAATGTAATCATCGGAACTAACGTAAAAATAGGCTCAAAAAGCCGTATTTTTGCTTTCTCCCATATCCAAGATTGTGTAATTGCCAACAACGTTGAGATAGGCCCGTTTGCCAGGATACGTGGGAATTCCAGTTTTGCTGATGGCACGGCTATTGGCAATTTCGTAGAAGTAAAAGGTTCCACATTTGGAAGCAAAACAAAAGCCAAACACCTTGCATATATAGGCGATACAACGATTGGCTATCACGCAAATATCGGAGCTGGGACAATCACGTGTAATTATGATGGTGTAAAGAAACACAAAACGACCATCGGAAATAACGTCTTCGTGGGCTCAAACTCAACCCTCATAGCCCCTATCACTATTGAAGACAACACTATTCTTGGTGCCGGGAGCACGTTTACCGACGCTGTGCCGGCAGGAGCGCTTGCTATCGCCCGACAAAAACAAACAAACCTTCCCCAAAAGGCTAACGATATTTGGAAGAAAAAAGGGAAAAAATAAACACGATATTAGCTGGAAGCTGACACCTTCGTGATTTTACTAGAGTTATATTACAAAATGCAGATATAACAACAGAAGAGCTTCGGGATGAAGCTCTTCTTTTAAGACGATGTCTCGTGGATACGCTTCCTCTTTGAGACATTGTCTCCCTGTACTTTTTAGAATCTGTAGCCCAGACCTAGTTTGATTGTGTGAGTTGTTACCTTGATCTTCTGCAATTCAGGCATTGCTTCTGCGTGTAGTTTCGGCTTCGCTCCAAATTCGAAGTTATACTCTAACTTTGCGAACAGCGAAGGGTTGAACTCATAGCGCACACCAGCCCCAAGTAAGAATACGGCTTTGGTCGATTTTTTGGACATTGGTTTAACTTCAGGCTTGATGTTTGCTGTTAGTACAGTGTGGTCAATCATCAAGTTGTCAACAGACGTTTTATACTTAGCGATTTTTACTCCAAAGGTTACATATCCTTCAAAT
>CADBQC010000014.1 GCA_902796745.1 uncultured Pseudomonadota bacterium | reverse complement strand
ATTACTCAAAATCACACCTTGAAGTTGTTTTCTGATTACAATGTCACCACCGGTGAATCTGATTACATAAATGTTGTCAATCCGGTTACAAATATTCAGGCGGCTGGTGGTATTGCCGTTGCAGGTATGAACTTTAATGAAATACCAACTAATGACAAATATGTATTTAAAATATACGATGGTGCTGGCCAGACAGATAATATGCCAATTACAATTGGAGCGTCATACAATGGAGCCGATACTGTATTTGATGTATACGTCAATGGAACTTTTAATCCTCTAGCAGGGGGACAAAATGTAGTGGCACTTGCCGATGACTTGGCATTTAATTACAACGTGGCAAATGGTGCCGAGAAAGTTAAAACATACTTGGATAACGGTGTACGCATTCTTGAATTTAATAACGGAAATACCTACAAAGTTGAAGGAGAGACATCTGGACGTTATGGAAATGTTGTGTTAACAAAATATCTGACAAAGAGTGAGAGTTCCGATGTTGTCCAAAATGAGGCAATTAGTGCAATTGTGCTAAACCTTGGAGCTGTCCTATCGGATACAGACGCCATTTTGAATTCAATGATTTTCCAAAATAGTGATTATGGAGCATTGAATAATGCATTACTGCGCGCTGAAAGAAAAACAAAAAAATACAGAATTTGGAACAAAACATTTGGAGAGCACAGCACTATTGATCTACAAGGAAGCAGTAATATGAGCATGAATGAAGCTGGTACAATCCTGGGACTTGATGATGAAGATAAGAAATTTGACGTGTTTGGCTATGATGCCATGTGGAGGCCTACGATTTTTATCGGACTGCAACACGATAACGTGAGATACAAAGGAGATAAATACAGCATCAATGGTTATTTTGGTGGTGCCAAAGCATCGTTTTATAACAACAATCAAGTTCTTGAAGTATTTGGGCTATATGAACAATTCAATAGCAGAGCTACCTTGCCGGCAAATGGCTCGAGCTCATATCAAAAAATTAAGATCAAGAGCCATATATTCAATCTGGGAGCAAAATACGCCACCGACTTTAAGTTAAAACCAAACCTGTACATTCGGCCTGATTTAGCACTTTGCTATTCATTTATGTATTCTCCCGCATTTAATGGTTCTAATGGGGCTAGTCATAAACTGCGTAATCGCCATCTGCTTGTAGTGGTTCCGGGTCTGAGTATTGTCCGTCGTCGAGATGATTGGCTCATTCGTGGATTTGCAACATATCATCGCCGATTTGGCTCAAAAGGGAAAACAACAGCAACTGGCGTATCTACAAAAACAGATCGTACCAAGAAAAGATTCTTAGAATACGGGATCGAAATTACAAGAACTAATGTGACTCACAACACAAAGGTAAACTTAAAACTATCAAGGAAGACCATCGGTATCTGGGGATTTAAGGCAACAATATCAGTCGGCATAAAGTTTTAGTAACAAAGAGTGGATGGGGAATATAACCCCATCCCTTTCTTAGTTCGTCAAATACTCAATTAGCTCTGGAAAATTTTGGGAAGTTAACTCTGCTGGTTTGTCTGTTGAAATTTTTCCCAATACTTCCAATATGGGGGCACTTTTTTCTTGCAATTTTATCGAGTTGTATAAACCATATGTATGGTAGTGAAAAGATTCGCTCTGAAGATTTTCTGGAGCATCTGCATTTTTTTCGATTAGTTCATGATCATACAATCGCAATTGCTCTAATGATTGCATTGCTTGTCGCATATCGACCAGATTTGGCTTCTTTTGCAAAAAATCTGCCAAGCAATTGGGAACTAATATCAGAGAATATATTTCCCAAAGACGCATTACCTTGTGGTTACGAAGCTGTGTCTCAACATATAGCGAAAAAAGTTCAGGATTTTCATTTACTGTCCTTTTTTGTGTCTTTATTCTCCATGCGTATTCTACCATGTGGGCAATTTCATGTGTTATCCAGTATTCTGCATCTTGAGTTGATGTGTATGACACTTCCACACGGAAATTTTCGGTTACTTTTGATGGATCCTGAAATCTTGTCCAAATTTTTGAAAGCCAAGTCTCATATTTTTGTTGATCCTGTGGATCGTTGAATTTGTATTTTGCATTTTCTCTCTCAGCCTCAGTCATGAACCAAAGTTGCACAGCTTTGTGTACTTCCTCACCTATTGCTTCTGCTATATCGCAATCTTGTTTCTTTTTGTCTTCTCTTTCAAACACGTCCATCCATCTTTCTTTACTATCAACTTCTTGGAAATCTGGCTGGGATGCATCAATCTTTTGTGGCTTTTTCTTATATTCCACGCATTCAGATACCTGGTGATCGTTAACGCGTTGTAATCCAATATATTTCCACTCATATTTATTGTCATATTCAGGGTTTCGTTCTCTAGCCAACTTT
>CADBQC010000013.1 GCA_902796745.1 uncultured Pseudomonadota bacterium | reverse complement strand
TGGGATAATACCGAAAATGCAATTAAAACGACTAAAGAAAAGGATGAGATCACCGAAAAAATAGAGCCAGTCAAGAATTTAGAAAGCAGACTTGCAGATTTGGTGGGGCTAATTGAACTAGCAGAACTTGAAAATGATGAATCAATGCTTTCAGAGTTATCTGGAAATCTTGAAATTTTGACTAAGGAAGCGGAGACATTGCAGATTGAATCGCTTTTAAGTGCCCCCCATGATTCTGCAAATTGTTTTCTTGAAATTAACGCAGGAGCTGGTGGAACTGAGGCTCAGGACTGGGCAGAAATGCTTGCCAGGATGTATTCTAGGTGGGCAGAAAAGCGCAAATATAAACTGGAGATTACCGATAAAAATGACGGCGAAGAAGCAGGAGTTAAGTCGATTACATTGCACATAAAAGGTCTAAAAGCCTATGGCTGGCTAAAAAAAGAGTCGGGTGTTCACAGACTAGTTCGCATTTCTCCGTTCGACTCAAATGCTAGGCGTCATACCAGCTTTGCATCAGTTTTTGTTACGCCTGAAGTTGATAATTCAATTGAAATTGAGATAAATGATGCTGATCTGCGAATCGATGTATACCGTTCTTCCGGAGCAGGCGGACAACATGTCAATAAAACCGAAAGTGCTGTGCGGATAACGCATATACCGACTGGAATTGTCACAGCATCTCAAATTGACCGCTCTCAGCATCGTAATCGCGATATTGCTATGAGCATGTTAAAATCCAAGCTATATGCACTGAAATTAAAAGAGCAGGAAGAAGCAATAAATGCATCACAAAACAAAACAGATATTGCCTGGGGAAACCAAATACGCTCATACGTTCTGCAACCATACCAACTTGTCAAGGATACACGAACAGGCACAGAAACTGGCAATGCCCCCGCCGTTCTCGATGGCGAAATTGACGCGTTTCTGGAATCAGCAATCGCAAAATTACATTAAGAATAATTACAATAACTATTTATAAGAATGGCCAGTAATAATTTCTACTTATGGTTATAAAATGTTTCGCGTGAAACATTTCCGATTTTGCTGGTTCCTGTAGACATACCTAAAAGCAGAGATTTGTAGATATATTCTTCCATGGCGGATGGGGTGGGATTCGAACCCACGAAGGAGTTGCCCCCTTGCTGGTTTTCAAGACCAGTGCCTTCAACCACTCGACCACCCATCCACACGTCAATTTTATCAAAATAACACAAAATAAGCAAAACTTGGTTTTATGTGGAATGGATAAACCAAGTAACACAAAAGTTCTCGGCTATGTTAACGGCAAGGCAATTGAAATCTCTAGCATCCTTAATGACTGCTATAGCACTTGGTTTTTCGCTGCAACCTAGCAATATGGTAGCTTAAAGATGCATGATAACTCGCAACCAAACAGGTTTTCGATTTGCTGATGACATCTTTGATCCCGGCGTTCGCATATACAGTCCGGTAGAGACAATTTGTATATTAATTTTCTTAAAACAGAAGCTTTTCCAGATCCTATTTCAAATGCAGTAATACGCATTTTCGCTGTCAAAACCTCTATTGATGTACACAACTCATTCATCTTTTCTTGTTGTTTCTCAGACAAAATCCTTTATCTAATATCATATATTGTCTGATATATAATTTTGTCTAAAAATTTTCCTCATAATCTTAGCAATTTTTCGAAATCCACATCCTTCCAGATATGGAATCTAAAACATGATTTCTTTATCAGAAGACTTTTATCGGTTTTTACATATGTACTGTTGTTTCTCCTTGACAACTCATGCTTATCGCAGCTTTTTACCCCCACAAACTTTACAGGTTTACAACAATTTGTAATCGTTCAATAATACTTTTCTTCACAAAAATTAATATGCGTTTATTTATCCTTTTGTCGACCCAAATTCATGGGGATGCGAGACAAAGTAGTGCCCTTAGGTTATCCTTTGCATAAAGTATATAGTTCTTGCAATATGGGACAAAACGAGTAAGAATAATATATGGAGTGTTGATATAGGAAATACTGGAAATGATTTGTTTTGATAAGAAATTTT
>CADBQC010000012.1 GCA_902796745.1 uncultured Pseudomonadota bacterium | reverse complement strand
GCCCGGCGAGATCCCGCTCTCGTGGTCTGCATTCATGGAGGCATACGCCGCGGGGAGCGCCGCGCCCCCCCAAGGGGGTAGGGTGGCTCCCAAGTGTGAAAACGGTGGCTCTCAAGCGTGAAAATACTCAGCGGGGCGTAAGATGGCTCGATGCTGGCGAGGTCACGCTGCCAGAACTGCAAGAATTCAGCGTGGTGCACTAACTCCCTCAGCCAACCGCAACGGAAAGAATGTGCCAAAATCAAGAAATATTCTCCCAAAATTAGAGCGACGACTCGCTGGAAGCCAGAAAACATGTTATATTAAGGGAAAAACTTTTCCCTCAACAAAAGGTGATACTCAATGTTTAATTATAGCAAATTGTGGCATCTTCTTTTAGATAAAGGGTTGAACAAATCAGCTCTAAAAGAAGCAACAGGTATCAGTTGGGCAGCAATATCGAAACTGTCCAAAAATGACAATGTCAACTCGGTTGTGTTAGACAAGATTTGCGATTTCCTTAATTGTAATCTTGAAGATATTGTGGACAGAGAAACAAAGGAACAAAATTATACTTTTATAGATCTTTTTGCAGGATGTGGGGGATTAAGCGAAGGATTCTATCGCCAAGGCTTTAGAGCACTTCTTCATTTAGAAATTGATGAGACCGCATGTCAAACATTATCAACACGAATGAAGTTTTACGGTTACTCAACAGCTGAGATTGCAGATGCTGTAATGTGCGAGGATATAACACAAAGAGACATCATATCCAAAATTGACTCTCGGCTTCATGAAAATGTGGATGTAATCATAGGGGGACCACCCTGCCAGGCCTTCTCGTCGGTTGGCAGAGCACAGGACCCTAATTCGATGAACGATGATCCAAGAAATTATTTGTTTGAGAATTATCTACAAATTCTCAATCATATCAAACCAAAAGTTTTTATTTTCGAGAATGTTAAAGGAATTCTTTCAGCACACCCAAATGGTGTTCATATTTTTAAAATTATTATTTCAAAAATGCGTGAAACATATAAGGTTATTAATGACCCCAAAATTATACTTTTAAATTCGGTTCACTATGGTGTTCCTCAACTACGTGAACGTGTCATCCTTATTGGTGTAAGGAAAGATATACCAATTGATCCACAAGAGATTTATGACAAAATAATAAAAACTCATTATGCACCTGGTGCCCCCGACATGTTTTTAAGAAAGTTCGTTACTGTTAGAGAGGCAATTGGTGATTTACCTCATTTGCTACCAGGTGAAGGATGCGAGAATATGCCCTTTGTGCCATCCGTCAATAATGATTTTTTGAGTCAAATTCGCTCCCAAACCTTTACAAGGTTATATAATCATTCCGCGAGAAAACATAATGAAAGAGATAGGCAAAGATACAGAATTCTTAGTGAACACCAAAATTGGCAATTAAAAGATTTGCAACAGGTTAGGCCGGATCTTGTTAACCACGACCCAAAGCATTTTGGAAACAGATACACCGTGCAAGAATATGAAATGCCTGCCAAAACGGTAGTAGCACATCTATTTAAAGATGGGAACTTATTCATACACCCAGACTTTACCCAAGAACGAACTTTTACAGTGAGAGAAGCTGCGCGAGCGCAATCCTTTCCCGATGATTTTTGGTTTGAGGGCTCAAGAACAGAACAGTTCAGACAAGTTGGCAATGCTGTGCCCCCCTTAATGGCTGAGGCATTTGCCAAAGCTATAAAAATGGTTTTACGGAAGATGTAATTGGTTGCAAAATGAAAATGCACTTAAATTTCATAGATTTGTTTTGTGGGGCAGGCGGTTTTTCTACAGGCCTTGAAATGGCTGGCTTCACCTGCATTGGGGGAATTGAACTTGAAGATGTCATTGCTAAAACCCATGCGTTAAATCATAAATTTTCAGCGACCATTTCTGGGGATATTCGCAATGTAAAACCAGAAGATTTTGCTTCAAAATTGAAAGGTCAAAAGGTTGATGTCATCATTGGCGGTCCTCCATGTCCAACATTCTCAACAATTGGAGATGCAAAAATTCGTTCCGTTACAGGCAGACCAACGGCAGCAGACCCGCGCAATCAGTTGTTTCTTGAATATTTAAAATATGTTGATTATTTTAGACCAGAAATATTCATAATAGAGAATGTTCCCAATTTCATTACTAAATACAATGGAAAGATATTCAAGACTGCTATAGAAATCATTGAACACATTGGTGTAGATGATATTAATGGAGGGGAACCTATATATGAAGTAGAAAAGCCTGTTCAAGTGCTGAATAGCGTTTATTTCGGTGTGCCACAAGTCCGAAAAAGAATGATTCTTGTCGCCCACAAAAAACGAGGTAAAAGATATATATATCCACAACCAACACATTATTTTGATCAAGAAGATGACTCATCACGAATGCTTATTCCTGCAGTTACAGTTGAGGATGCAATAGGAGATTTGCCTATTATTTCCGACAATTGGCGTACGTCTGAAATGCCGTATTCAAAATACAGCAATCTTTCAAATTTCCAGAAGATGATGCGTTTAAATAATGGAAAAACATTAAAAAACAACATATGCAGAATGTCTAATGAGAGAGCAAAACGTGTTTTCCCACATATGCAACAAGG
>CADBQC010000011.1 GCA_902796745.1 uncultured Pseudomonadota bacterium | reverse complement strand
CTGAACTGAAGAATCTTCGGCTGATTTTTCAGATTTATCGATTATCGTCTGAGCATTCTTTATGTGCGAAGAATCTATAGCTGCCATAGCTACGCAATTTATCAAAAATATTGAAGCTAGCACCCAAGTCGTTTTCGTTAACATATTTGAAGTCCCTCGTGCATTAAACAAATTGCCACTACCGCCACTCGCAAACAGCGAGCTTCCTCCTTCTGTTTTCTGAATAAGTACGATAAGTATTAAAAATATCGTCACCAAAACATGTATTGCCAGTAATATTCCCATACGTTTATCTCCTATTTTCCTGAAAGAATTGTCATCATCATCGTGCCTTCGAGTTTAGGCGGATTTTCCGTCTTTGCAAAATCTTGGCAAAATTCCAAAACCTTGTTGATAACTTCTTTGCCAATGTCCTGCCTGCTCATTTCTCGACCACGAAATCTCATCACTAGTTTAACCTTATTTCCTGCTTCGATAAAGCGTTTTATTGCTTTACATTTCACCATAAGGTCATTTTCTCCAATAAATGGTCTTATTTGCACTTCCTTTAAATCTATTGTCTTTTGTTTTTTCTTTGATTCAGCCTTCTTTTTTTGTTGCTCGTACTTATATTTTCCATAATCAAGAATTTTGCACACAGGCGGGTTTGAATCCTTAGCAACTACCACCAAATCTAATCCAGCCTTATCTGCTGCTTTTTTTGCATCAGAAAGTGACACTATTCCTACAGGCTCGCCATTGGCTCCTATCAGGCGCACTGAAGAAGAATTATCCAACTCCGGTTCAACCTTTACAGGTTTCTTGCTTAAATCGATTTTTGCCAAAAAAAATCTCGTTAACACGACACACATACTAAAATTCTGCACCAATTTTGTTATTTTTTCAATATTTTCAGAGCACGGCTAAGGTTACATATTTAACGATATGTCACAAATGTTCCGTGCGTTCCATATGCTCACAACAATGATTCAACTTATGAAATCCTTTATTGCCTGTCTATGACGCAGAAACACAGGTACTCCAACAGCAATAAATGTTAGCAGAACTACGACTGACGATATCAAATCTTGGGAAAGGGTGAAAATACAAAAAAGTATTGCAAACTGCGCCAATATGAGCGCTTTTATACGTTCCTTTTTTGTTTTATACCATTCGCGAATAAGTTTCATGTAGGAAATGCAACAGGCTAAATATACATATAAAAATATGCTAACTAGCATATCAATTAATTTTCCTAATCCACCTTGGTGCAATTGCTCCAGTAGCAAGAATGGCAGTGTTCCAATTGCTGCGATTATAATAGCTGCTTTAGGCGCACCAGAACTATTTACTTTGCCGAAAACTCCAGGGAAAAGACCATCTTTATAAGCTCCATAAGCTATTTGTCCGCTCGTCAGTGTCCAGGCATTTAATGTCCCAACACACACTATCATTGCCATAACGGAGATAGCAATATCACTGTAATGTGAGAATATGGAACTCATAACTACGGCATAAGGGGCTGATGTCGCTTCTAACCTTTCAAATCCAACAACGCCAGTTATTGAAATTGTATTCATAAGATATACCAATGCAACGGTTGAGGTGCCGATAATAATTGCTCTTGGAATTGTCTTTTTAGGATTTTTAACACTTTCAGCAGGCGTTGTTGCACACTCAACTCCAATAAATCCCCAAAATGTAAGCAATGCAGTTTGAGATATTGTGCTCATAACGTCACCACCGTTTGTGACTTCTTTTAAGGATACTTTAAAAAAAGATGGATCAAAAAACATAAAGAATACAACCGGCAAAAACAATAATGGTAGGATTTTCATAGCAGTTAGAACAGTTTCTATCGTCCCGGAAAACTTCATTCCGACAATGTTGATCCAGGATATAGCAAATAGTAACGTAGCTTCTATTGCAAAAACCTCCGTCGGAGATAATTTTCCTGTGATTATAGTCAGATATCCAACAGTCGTTACCAGTAAAATTGAATTGCTAGACCACGAAATTATCCAATAGAGCCAAGCGGTAAAAAATCCAGAAACTCGTCCAAATGCTGCGGAAACGTATACGTGAGGGCCTCCGCTTTTTGTTATATGCGAAGACAAATCCGAAAATATCAGAGCAAGGGATATCGCCCCGGCCACAGAAACTATCCAGCCTAATATACCGATGGTTTTGAAAGGAGCCAATTGCGCAGGCAATACAAATGCAGCAGAGCCAAGCTGGCTTCCAATAACAATTGAAACTAGTGATATAAAACCCAATTCTTTGCTTTTTGTCATATCTTGTTCTAATACTCTGCTCCATAGCATCTATGCCTCATTCTAGGCTCATTTGAAGTTTATATCAAGTTTTGAAATAGTGGGGATTGGCGAACGGATAAAGAAAAATCATATCAATTCTTGTGTAAAGGATAATTAGATGAGCCAAGCATGTTGAAAACCTGTAAAGTTTGGATATAAAGGATTGTGGAAAGCAGGAGTTGTGAATGGCAAACAAAGGTATAGATGTAAATAAAGTACTCTGATGAAGAGTAGAAGCATGCTGTAGTGCTCTATCTGGAGGGGGGTGAATTTCGAAGAATTACGAGAATTTTGACGCAAATTTACGGCAAATTATTCCATAATCAAATGGGTGAAAAAAATCTACTATATCGCTACCAGGATCCACAATTCACGAGCCAATGGATGTAGTGG
>CADBQC010000010.1 GCA_902796745.1 uncultured Pseudomonadota bacterium | reverse complement strand
GAGAATTCTGAGAATTAAAGAAAAGATATTGGGGATATCACCTATGGGCACGGTGATACTTCGTTGCAACATCTGGACAAATAAGAACATACAGAGGAACAGGAAGTGCACCATAAGGATGATACATTCAAAATATCTGAGTTCTGAGAGTTTACTCTTTTAATCTGCTTTCCAAGCGTGACCTAGACCTACCGGCTTCCAGCCGGTAGGTTATCTATTTTGTTATCGCAGAAAAGTGCGCGATGTAGTTATTTGTTTTTTACCTCAATTACATCGCGCCACTTTTATACTGCTAAGCTCTATTCTTCTCCGCAGAATGTGCAACAACTTAGCGTTAATTTGACCAACATGTCATTAATCCATTCTTTAAAAGATGAGCGCACTGGAGCCACTTGCCCATCTTCAGGATGGTACATTGCGAACGATACCTTCAATGGAATGTCAGCTGATGCCTTGCCTTTTAGTAGATCATTATTTCCCGCTCCGCTTCCTAACAAACCAGGAATAACGTTATTCGAAATAATACTGTCATCAAACACACCGCACTTTTTGTAAAAAAGTGAAACGAGTTCGCTACAGAAGACATTATCGACACGTTCCTCCTTATTTAGATCTGCAACAGAACCGACTATCTCCTTCAGATTTGCTATGCTTTCATACGGTCGTCCCAGATATTCCTTCATGAAATCCATAGTGATTTCTGAAGAAACACTCTCATACATCGGTCGTACGAAAACATTGCCACTGAAGTCCTGCAAACGTTTGCTTAAATCTCGGATATGAACGTGAGGCGCGATGCCCCGCATAATTTCTCCGACAGAACCAAACGATTCGATGGCAAACGAAGCTTTAACATTCGGGTAATGAACAGCACTTATGATACCTCTGTGTGTGTCTTCTAATTCTCGCAGTACTGCCCTTCCAGCCTTTTCTGATAAAGATGCAATAGTGTGTGATGATCCACCTGGCATAACATCAAGTATTGTGCCATACAACTCTCTCGGATCAAGATTGACAACGAAACCTGAATGCGATAATCCCAGAGGGTTAGTGGCTTTCTTCACTTTAGAAAAGGCTCTAATCACATTTCCGGATGGGCCATTTGTCGCAAAATTTAACGGGCTACCATTTGTTATCTCGACCGTTTCTACAGTTTTTAACCCAATTTTATCTTCAATTGATGAAGACGCTTTATAGCAAGGGTTTTTGAAAAAAACTGTATCCCCCTTAAAGACATATTCGTCAATTGTGGTTGGTTCTTCATCGAGCACTTCGCTAGTTACCGCGCCTCCAGTTGAAGCGAGCAACATAAATGTTGCCGATGTATTTAAAAGATGTTTTCTAATATTCATATTTCCTCCATTAAAAACTACATCCTTCCACTTATAGAATAACATCGTATTACATATATTTATATATACTTATTCTATATAATACTTATTTTTTAATATAAGATATTAAATATAACAAAAAAGTTCTTGATGAAAGAAGGAAATTATGGTAGCGTATCTTACAGTGATTTGATATTTATAAAAAGTGTTTTATGGCTTCTCATGAGTCTGCAAAAAAAAGTATAAGAAAATCAGCAAGGCAACATGCTGTTAATACCAGCAGAATGAACAGGATTAGAACTTTTATCAAGAAATTGGAGCAAGCAATAGCCGAAAAAGTTTCAAAGGAAAATATCTTAAAAGCTTTTTCCGAAATGCAGAAAGAAATTATGAAAGGTGTAAATAAAAAAGTTGTGCATAAAAATGCTGCTGCTAGAAAGATATCCAGAATGAGCCATAAGGTTAAAGTGGCTGTGGGAGAAGATAAGAAATAGGATCAATGCGTCCAGAAGATATTTTGGAAGAATCTGAGGAAGTTTCTGCAGGTTCTTCCTACGAAGTTGACGTCGCAATAGTTGGAGCTGGTGTGGCGGGGATGTATAGTACCTATTGTTGTTCGTTAGCTAATATTAACTGTGTATTGATTGACGAGTTGATGATAGCTGGTGGACAATGTATGGCTTTGTATCCAGAAAAATTGATATATGGAGTACCAGGCTACACAAATATCAGAGCTAAGGACTACATATCCCATCTTTCAGAGCAGTGTCTTGGAAAAGCTTCGCATGAATTTTTTGGTTATAGGGTCACAAAAATAACGAGAACAGCAAACAGTAATTTTAAAGTAATTGCCAGCAATGTAAGCGTTTGCTCTAATTCAATTAGTAATATTGCAATTACTTCAAGATATATCATAATAGCTACAGGAATTGGAGAAATGAAGCCTAACATCCCAGTAAATATACAAGGATTAAATGAAATGCCTAAGGGCTCGGATTTTGTTCAATCCTATTGTTTGAATCATACTTTATATCGGAACAAAAACGTCATAGTGGCCGGTGGAGGAGATTCTGCTGTAGATTTCGCGATAGATATAGCTTCTGTAGCAAAACAAATAACTTTAATACATCGCCGAGAAGTTTTTTCCTGCGAACCGCACAAAATAGCAATTCTGGATAAACTTGCAAGGAACGGAAAAATAAAATTAGAGCTGGAACAGAATATTTATAAACTAAAAGAGGAGAACGGAATTCGTTCGGTACACACCAAGGATAAAAACCAATGTGAGCGAGAATATGAGACAGATCATATCGTATTTTGCTTTGGCTTTGTATCCTGTCTGAGCACATTGGCGACAGATTTAGGGTTGCAAACCGAAAAAAATTTGATTAAAGTCAATTTAGAAAACATGGAAACTTGCGTAAATGGTTGCTATGCAGTCGGGGATGTAGTTACGTATGCTTCCAAAAAGAAGAATATCGTCCCATGTTTTTTTGAAGCAGATCGGGCTGTAAGAGCAATAAAAAATGAGTTATCTGGAGGGTAATATGGCTGAATATATAAGGGTTAAAGGAGCTAGAGAACATAATCTGAAGAACATAAACATCGATGTTCCGAAAAATAAGCTGGTTGTTATAACTGGGTTAAGTGGTTCAGGGAAATCGACACTTGCATTCGATACACTCTACGCTGAGGGACAACGGCGGTATGTGGAAAGTTTGTCCTCGTATGCTAGACAATTTTTAAATTTAATGCCGAAACCAGATGTAGACAAGATTGAAGGATTAAGCCCTGCAATTTCAATTGAACAAAAGACCGTTTCTAAAAATCCAAGGTCAACAGTAGGCACAATAACAGAAATATACGATTATTTAAGAGTGCTATATGCAAGGATTGGTGTTCCTTATTCTCCGGTCACTGGATTACCTATACAAGCCCAGACGGTTTCTCAGATAGTAGATTCAATCGCTAGTTATCAACCAGGAAAAAAGTTTTACATACTAGCTCCTATAGCAAGGCAAAAAAAGGGGGAATTTAAAGCCGAATTGTTAATGATGCAAAGGCTCGGATTTACACGCGCATTTGTCGATAAAGAGTTATACCAACTAGAAGAAGCCCCCTCACTTTCAAAGACGATTAAACATGATATTTCTATTGTCATTGATAGAATATCTATTCCTCAAGAAGCAGAAGCACTAGATGATTTGAAAAAACGATTAGCTGATTCCGTTAGTATTGGGTTAAAACACGCCGGTGGCTTACTGATAACAAAAGATTTTGAAACAAATGAGGAAAAAATATATTCAGAACACTTTGCCTGTCCAGTATCTGGTTTCTGCATTGAAAAAATAGAACCAAGATTGTTTTCATTCAATAGCGCAAAAGGCGCGTGTCCATCTTGTGGCGGCTTGGGATTTAAAGGTGGAAATACAAGTGTATATGGATATTTTGGCAGAAAACTCCAACAGGAGGAAGAAGAGCTCGATGATATGTTTTCCTCTCTTGAACGAGAAATTTGCCCCAAGTGTAACGGCACAAGGCTATCTGAAGAGGCCTTATCCGTTCGAATAAAAGATAAAAATATAGCTGAGCTTTCGGATATGTCAATTGTGTCGGCAAAAGAGTGGCTGACAGAACTTTGGAAACATCTCGAAGAAAAAGAAAAATGTATTGCTGAAAAATTGATCACCGAGATAACCAATCGTTTGCAGTTTTTGATAAATGTGGGACTAGAATATCTAACTCTATCACGTGCATCGGAAACATTATCGGGTGGAGAAAGTCAGCGCATTAGGTTAGCTTCACAAATTGGTTCTGGACTAACTGGAGTAATGTATGTTCTGGACGAGCCATCGATAGGCCTACATCAGCGCGATAATGATCGACTAATTGCCACTTTAAAAGACCTACGAGACTTTGGTAATTCAGTAATTGTTGTGGAGCATGATGAAGACGCTATGTATGCTTCTGATTGGATAATCGATATAGGCCCCAAAGCTGGTCTGCACGGCGGGTATGTCTGTGCAGAAGGTACAGTAGATGATATAAAGAAAAATCCAAATAGTTTAACTGGACAGTATCTTTCAGGCGAGAAAAAAATTGAGGTACCAAAACGTCGCAGACCAGTAAATCCAAAGCATGCCATAGAAATCTTGGATGCTTATGCAAACAACTTGAAACATATAAATGTAAAAATTCCTCTAGGTGTATTTACATGCGTCACAGGGGTTTCAGGTTCTGGAAAATCCACACTTATCATAGATACTCTGTTCCGCGCGGTATACGAAAAACTAAACCGCGGGGTAATCAAGGTTAAGGAACTTGGAGGAATACGAAATATAGAGCTTATAGACAAAGTTATAGATATAAGTCAAGCTCCTATAGGCAGAACACCTCGTTCAAATCCAGCTACATATGTCGGTTGCTTCACAGATATACGAAATCTATATGCAACTTTGCCGGAGTCTAAAGCGCGTGGATATACAAACAGTCGATTCTCGTTTAATGTTAAGGGCGGACGCTGTGAGGCATGCAAAGGTGATGGGGTAATTAAGGTCGAAATGCACTTTTTGCCTGATGTGTATGTTACTTGTGATCAATGCCATGGTTCTCGATTTAATCGAGAAACTCAAGAAATCAAATACAAGGGGAAAAGCATTTCTGACATACTAGATATGACAATTGAAGAGTCTACTCAGTTCTTTAAAAATCAGCCGCAAATATTCCAAAAACTCAGCTGTTTGTGTCGTGTTGGATTGGGATATTTAACTTTAGGACATAAGGCCACGATACTCTCTGGCGGTGAAGCTCAAAGGGTAAAGTTGGCAAAGGAACTTTCCAGAAAATCTACAGGAAACACACTATATATCCTTGATGAACCAACGACTGGTTTGCATATGGACGATATAGATAAGTTGCTAAACATTTTGCATATTCTTGTTGAAGCTGGCAATTCGGTTGTGGTTATTGAGCATAATCTAGATGTCATAAAGACAGCGGATTGGATTATTGATATCGGCAAAGAAGGAGGAGAAAACGGTGGAAGTGTAGTCGTTGAAGGTACGCCAGAAACTGTATCACAATGTGCAGAAAGCTATACTGGACGATACTTAAAAAGATATCTATAGTTAGCCCTATGTTCACGCTTAGAGCTAGCGGCTTTCATAAGCTATATATTTGTAATCGCTTAAACAACTGTATTGCACATCACCTAACCGTACCGTTTCCTGATGTGCAGAGGTGATAAATTACCGTTAGTCCTTTCGATAATTATTTGATATCCTTAAGCAAATACAATTTAGAGGAATAATAGATAATGGAATACCATTTTTCTTCTCCTATTCTGAATGATCTTAATGGCAGGGGATTTATATATCAGGTGACAGATCCTGAGGCACTGGACAAACTTTTTATGAGCGGTGAGCAGATAACTTTCTATGTAGGTTTTGATCCGACAGCAAAAAGTCTTCATGTTGGACACCTCCTGTGGATGAGGTTAATACAAAAATTACAGAAGCGTGGTATTCGATCAATAATAATATGTGGGGGCGCTACAAGTAAGATTGGCGACCCAACATGGAAAGATAAAGAGCGTGTTATGCTAGATTATGCGACCGTTCTTGAGAACATAAAATCTATTACCGCAAAACTGAAGAAACTTGTTAAATTCGACAATTGTGAAAATCCTGTGCGCATGCTGAACAATGACGATTGGATATCTAAGATAAATTATATGGATTTTTTGCGTGATTATGGTTCTCTATTTTCGGTAAACAAAATGCTTACAATGGATAGCGTAAGTGCACGGCTTGCAAGACAACAACATCTAAGTTTTTTGGAATTTAATTATATGCTTCTTCAGGCATATGATTTTTTGTATCTATTTGAAAATTATAATTGTCAGCTACAAATTGGAGGTGCTGATCAGTGGTCGAATATGATTTCCGGAGTAGATTTGATACGAAGAAAGACTGGAAAAATTGGCATAGGAATGTCTATGCCTTTGCTGACAAATTCCGAAGGAAAGAAAATGGGAAAAACAGAAAATGGAGCGGTTTGGATGGATGAAAATCTGATGTCTCCTTTTGATTTCTGGCAATATTGGCGAAATGTAGATGATCGAGATGTCACTAAGCTCATGAAACTTTTCACTGATATTGATATAGCCGAAATTGATGCCTATGAAGCTCTGGTTGGCACAAAGGAAATGAATGAAAAGAAGATAATGTTGGCGGATGCAATAACGAGCATTGTGCATCCAGAGGTAAGTTTGGAAAATATTCATAACACAGCTACTGGGATTTTTAGTCAAGGGGATGCCGAAATTTTGGATGTAAAAACGTATAGCCTTCCTTCACAGATGCGTATTGATAAGGTTTTGGTAATAACCGGGCTAGCTCCTAGCCAAACTTCTGCTCGTCGTTTAATTGATGGCAAAGGAGTAAAAATTGATGGGAAGAACGTTGACGCATACGATACTCCAATAGCATCAAGTTGCTTAATTTCTGTCGGAAAGAAAAAATTTGTTAAGGTTACGGTAACTGATTGTTAAAGCCCGCTAATAGAGTTCGAGTTAAGTTAATGGAAAGTTCGCTCAATTTATTTGAGGTGCGAGTTTGGGAAAATTGTATAATGTCCGTAGAGTAGATTATAGAGAAGACGAAATGAATACGAATAAGTTTTTGAAAACATCTGTAATAGCGATTGCCATGATGCTTGCAGGATGTACATCCGACTATTCTGGAAACAGATATGACGGCTCCGCAGTAGGAGAAGTTCAGAGAACGGAAAAAGGACAGGTAATTTCCTTAAGAAAAGTTGAATTAAAACCTGAAAAATCCATGGCAGGCACAGCACTAGGCGCCGTTGGTGGTGGTTTAGTTGGAAGTGCGTTTGGTGGCGGGCATGCAAAATTGCTTACAGCTACGGCAGGAGCCGTTGCGGGAGGCGTTGCCGGTAATGCCATTGCTACCAGAGCTCAGGACGGTGTTGAATATACTGTGAAGCTTGATAGTGGTGCAATTGTTACTATTGCACAAGCTCCAACGCCTGCGATATCGGTAGGACAGCGAGTTCACGTCATCTATAGCCAAAAAGGAAGAAGCAGAGTTGTCCCTGAATAAGACAAAAATTATAATCTTGGGGATAATTGCTATTGCTTTCACAGCCTGCGATGGCATGCTCCCCAGTTCCTTAGTTTGGCTGAGAAAAGTCGATTTTATGGTTGATTCTCAGGCGAACAGGAGTCGGTCTTTTTCTTGCCATATTGCTGTGGCGTATTCGCAAGATCTTGTGGATAAGCTGGCAGGCATGGCGGATGCAAAGACATATTTTAATCAGGTGAATACTCTAATAAAGACGTATAAAGATAATATACAAATATTCAAATTTGATCTCATTCCTGGAAGGAATAAGCTAGAACAGCCAATAAAATTGCGTTCTTATTTCAAAGCGAAAGGAGCATTTATTTTCGCGAAATACACTACTCCAGGAAAGTATATGGAGAATATAGGGTTGGCGCGTACATTAACTGTGCTATTTTTGCCAAGTAAGATGGAACTACACTCTGATATTAGTTTAGAAAGCTGGCTGAAAAAATAGGGCATAGATAAGATGTTAGATAGTGTTGCAGAAGAAATAAAACAGATTTGGAATGAAACACTTGCAGACATAAGGCGAGAGCTAAGTGAAAGCGATTATGATGCCTGGTTTTCCAAATTGCATCTAATAGAGATAAAGGATGATATTGCCAAAATTTCTGCTCCTTCGAAATACGTTAAAGACAATGTAACTTGGCGATATGCAGATGTGATTGTAAATGCACTGAATGCAAGTGGATGCCAAATAAATTGTGTAAATATAGACGTTTATGATAACAACAATCCGGAAACAGTTGCTAAATCTGACGAAAATAAAAGTCACAAAACGTTTGCTGAAACTACACCTTTAGATAAAAAATTCACATTTAAGAACTTTATCGTGGGAAAGCCAAATGAATTTGCTTATGCAGCTGCTATGAGAGTAGCAGAGTCGGACAGCCCTGCGTTCAACCCTTTATTTTTATATGGAGGAGTTGGGCTTGGAAAAACTCATTTGATGCACGCTATTGCCTGGCACATCAAAGAGAAGCAACCTCACAAGCGCTTTATATATCTATCTGCAGAAAAATTTATGTATTTATTCATAAAATCTCTCAGGTATAAAGACGCTATGTCCTTCAAAGAGATGTTCAGAAATGTTGATGTTTTGATGATTGATGATGTTCAGTTTATCGGTGGCAAGGACACAACACAAGAGGAGTTTTTTCACACATTTAATGAGTTAGTTAATAACAATCGACAAGTAATATTATCTGCAGATAAATCGCCATCAGATCTCGATGGCATGGAGGAACGGCTAAAATCCCGCTTAGGATGGGGATTGGTGGCAGACATACACCCCACAAATTATGAGCTAAGGTTGGGAATTCTGCAATCAAAAGTTCGCAAACATAAGGTAAAGATTCCAAATGAGGTCTTGGAATTTTTGTCGATGAAAATTACATCCAACATACGTGAATTAGAAGGAGCATTAAATCGCATTGTCGCACACGCAACATTGGTCGGAGCTAACATAACAATCGATATGGCAAGTGACGTTTTGCGGGATTTGTTGCGCTCCAATGAAAAATATATTACAATGGACTTAATTCAGCGAAAAGTATGTGAGTTTTACAACATAAAGTTAACTGATTTGAATTCCACCAAAAGGCAAAAGTCTATTGCTACAGCCAGACATGTCGCGATGTACTTGGCGAAGCAGTTGACAACAAAGTCATTGCCGGATATAGGTCGCAGTTTTGGCGGGAAAGATCATTCGACTGTAATACATGCAGTGAAAAAGGTCAAAGAGAATATTGCAAAGGATCGTGAATTTGCAACAAACCTCGAGATATTGACCAAGTCGATTGAAAATTAAGGAGATTGTATGGCATTTTTGAGAAGTAGAAACAAGTCTCAATATTCTGATAGTTGCAATAAAGTGTTCAAGTATTGGCGCTTTAGGACAATGTATTCCATTATGATTGGATATGCCGCCTTCTATTTAGTACGTCAGAATTTTTCTATAGCAATACCAGCGATTTGTTCCGATTTAAATATCACAAAATCTGATATAGGAATTGTTATTTCAATAGCGGCTATTTTGTATGGTATTGGTAAATGCTTTTTTGGAATGGTTGGAGACAGATATAGCGCTCGGTATGTTATGGCCACAGGGCTATTGCTTTCAGCATTCGTGAATATTTGCATGGGATTTAGTTCGATTATCCCGATGTTTGCAATATTTTGGGCTTTAAATTATTGTTTTCAATCTATGGGGTGGCCTGCATGCGCTAAGATGCTAACCCATTGGTATAGCCCCACTGAGATAGGAACAAAATGGGCTTTGTGGAATACTTCTCATCAATTCGGAAGCGCTTTAATAGTTTCAATTGCCCCATATATACTTATGCACTTCGGCTGGCGCTACGTCTTCTTTATTCCTGGAATTGTAGCCATATTTGTTGCTGGTTTTGTGTTTAATAGACTGCGTAATACTCCAGAATCTTTGAATTTGCCTTCAGTAGAAAAGATGACGGGTATTGCATCAGTTGCCCAAAGTGAGAAGTGGAAAACTGAAGAAGAAGTACATTTGAACTATAGAGAAACATTGAAAATGGCTCTTGGCAATAAATTAGTGTGGTACGTTGGCTTTGCAAATCTATTTGTATACATTTGCCGAATGACATTTTTGAATTGGGGGCCAACGTTACTTTTGGAATCCAAAGGCAGTAGTTTAGCTGGAGCGGGGTTCCAAATGGTTGCGTTCGATATAGCCAGCATGTTTGGAGGACTTTGCGCTGGATATATTTCAGACAAAGTGTTTAAAGGACGGCGAGGGCCTGTATCCTCAATGTGTATGATAATACTGGGAATACTGGTTTCGATATTGTGGATCGTTCCGAGAGATTCACACGTAATCAGCTCCGTTTGCATGCTGGGTATAGGTTTTTTGATTTCAGGGCCTCAAATATTGATTGGAGTTGCAGCAGCTGATTTTGCATCGAAGCGCGCAGCGGCAACGGCTTCCGGATTTACAGGAACGCTAGGATATGCAGGTACAGCGATAGCTGGATTTGGCGCAGGATGGCTTGCTGACAATTGTGGATGGAATTACGTCTTCATAGCAACTATGATATCTGCAGGTTTTGCTTCGATATTCTTAGCATTAACTTGGAACAAACGCTCTAAGGTTCTAAGTGATGCCGAGAAAAAAGACTGATATGTCTAAAATAAAGACTATAACATTAGGCTGTAGGTTTAATTTTTATGAGACTGAAATAGCTAAATCTATAGTTGAAAAACTAGCTCCTACACATGATGTGATAATAATAAACACTTGCGCTGTCACTCAAGAAGCTGAGCGTCAATCAAGACAAGCAGTACGCAAGGCTCTTCGCGATAATCCAGAAGCAAAAGTGATTGTAACAGGTTGCTCAACGGTAACGTCGGGAAAATACTTTAGTGAATTAGATGGTATAACTGTAATTTCGAATAGCAAAAAAAGTGATCCAAAATCATACGTAAATATAGCAGAGGGGATAGTGCCTTCTATCTCTAATAATGAAGAAATTGTGGAGGATAGCGATGAAATGTTCGCAAATAGAGTACGCGCATTTTTGCCTATTCAAAATGGTTGTGAGCATTTTTGCACGTATTGCATTGTTCCGTATACTCGCGGAAAGTCACAAAGTTTACCACTTGATGTCATCCTAAGACGAATAAATCACTTTATTTCCATTGGATTTAATGAAGTAGTGTTATCTGGCATTGATATAACATCGTATAGATACGACGATTTAACTCTTGCTGACATTATCACCCAAATAATTTCCGAAACTTCATTAGAACGTTTGCGTATTTCATCGCTAGATCCTGCCGGAATTGATAAAAAATTATTCGACATAATGACAAATGAAGCACGAGTGATGCCACATTTTCATTTGAGTATTCAGTCTGGAGACAATGATGTTTTGAAAGATATGCGTCGCCGACATAATCGTGATGATGTTATAAGACTATGCAATAACATTTTAAATAAACGCCCCGACGTAGTCTTCGGAAGCGATTTTATTGCTGGATTTCCGACAGAAACAGAGGACATGTTTGAGAATACACTAAAACTCGTGGATGAAGCTCATCTATCCTTACTTCACGTTTTTCCATTCTCACCACGGACTGGCACCGTAGCATCAACAATGATACAACTCCCATCACAAATTATCCACGGGAGGGCAAAAATATTGCGCGAGAAGGCTCAGCAAACTAAAGAAAAGCTCTTCCAATCACTCGTACACAAGCAGATTACAGGAGTGATTGAAAAATCTGAAAACGAAACTTCCTTTGGGAAAACAGACTCGTTCGTTCCATTTAAAATGCCTGGTAATCTGCTTCCGCGAACAATTATAAATGGAACAGTAACAGATTTCAGTGATGAATCCGTATATTTAAATTATCCAGTTTAATTTTCGGCAACTTCATACCCAATCCGTATATGTCCGCTTGTAGTTGTTTATTTCGTTTTTCAATCTCGGCTAACTTAGCTTGCTTTTTTTGGTACTCTTCTATTAAAAAATCATTCTCTTTTAATAACTCGTATACATCTTTCGTAAACGTTTTATCCACAGGAAATTCAAATTCTGGCTCTGCACGTTTTTCCATCTCTGCTAACCAAAACATATTTTCCAAATATACTTTTTGTGACTGAGCCTCACTTATTTTGTCATCCATTTGAAATAAGGCAGATCTAAGTTCGATATTTCTGTCTAAAACACAGTTACGTGCATACATTTTAACAATGGGGTTATCATCCATTATCTTATTAAGAGGACCCCATGCACCTTGATAATTTAGTATGGATGATATGAGATCATCTTTAAATTTTTTTTTCTTATTCTCCTCTAACTGTATCTTATCCTTTGCACTGTATATCTCATATTTGACTTTAGGGTCGTTTTGAAATATGCTCCTTCTAACACAAAGCTGGTTTGTTTCCTTTTGTACCTTAAGCAACCCGGCTCTCAAGACAGTTATTCTTTCTTTCAAAGAATTATATTGTCTCTGTAAATCTGCAATATCCTCGCTAAGGCCAGTAAGATTATTACTCACATCAGTCGTGCAATTTGAAATAATATTTTTACTCTCGTAATCCATAGCAGTCACTGTGTTAACAGTATAAAAAACGGCAACACAGAAACCCGCTCTTTTACAGTATTTAATCATGCCTCAAGCAACCTTTCATCTTAACCATACTGCCAGTCTATTCCGTTTTCCTAAATTTTTTATAAAATTTTTTCAAACGATTTTATGAAAAGTCCAATCACAAAATAAATATTTGCAAGATAAGAACATATTTGTTGACGCTCTTACGAGCGTCAACTATTTTGCATATTCCGTTCAAATTCTTCCATTAAGCACTTCATTCCAAAATCTTTCGACATTTTTTAGAAACTCTAGTCCAGCATGAACGTCAAGTTTTATTTTTGTCTTCTTTATTGCCAATTCCAGATGATTATTAAGTGCTTTGTCTATTTTGGCACACAGTTCGATACCTTTTTTAGTTAATTTGATAATTATGGCTCTTCTATCATAATCAGATGGAACCGTTGATATATATCCGGTATTTGTAAGCTTTTTGATATTATATGAAGCATTTGAGCCCAAATAATATCCACGGGACATAACCTCACCTATGGTCAACACATTATCACTGATATTCAGCAATATTAGTGCCTGTATTGGGGTCAAATCCGTATATTTCGCGAGATCTAGTTCCTGCTTAATTGCTTCCAAGAACAATTTATAGTTTTTTTCACCATAAATTGAAATATCTATACAACCGTTATTCATAAAGTTTCACTCAATAAAATTACCTCTTAACTAAATGCTACTGTAATTTTGTTAAATATCCTTTAATTTTGGAATATTATTTTATAGATGAAAAATTAGTTTTTTATCAAAATTGCGAATTATTCTAAAAAAACATTCTTTATATTTTTGCGGCAACCTTATTATCTCGCATTATAATTTTTGTCCTTGATGAGTGTTCTACATGGCAAATATACTAGTATAGAAAGGTTAAGATTTAGAATCATAAAGTGAAGCCACAAAATATATTCCACATCATATATGCTTGCTTATTCATTGTAATTTTTGTTTTCTGTTTGCACACATACAAAATAACAAACGACTTAAATTTGCAACTTACAAATCGTATAAATAGATTTACAACAAACTTAATGAAAAATCCTTATAACTTTTTGCATAAAGTTATTATGAAAGAAAATTTAAGAAAGTATACCTATGTGTTAAATCGGACAAAAACGCAAAAAACTTTGCCTAATCCATACCCGCATAAAATTTGGTTCTATTGGAGTGAAGAACTTGAAAAGGCTCCAGAAATTGTCCGTATATGTCTGAAAAGTATCAAGAAGCACATTCCTAACATGGATATCATAATTCTCGATAAAAACTCTGTGAAGAAATACATAAAACTTCCGGAATATGTGATGACAAAATACAAGGACGGCATAATTTGTGAGGCTCATTTTTCTGATATCGTGCGAGTTAATTTGTTAAACGAGTATGGTGGATTGTGGCTCGATAGCACGGTGTTACTTACGGATGCTATTCCAGAAGATATATTTAATGCAGACTTTTTCGCGCCATCGTTGTGCGACATCAATCCAAAAAAATTACCTGACTTTAAATATAAGGATTTGCTATTGCCCGGAATGTTTTGTAATTACTTCATGTACGTAGCCAATCCACACAATTATGTCATGGAATGTATGGTTGCATTTTTAAATGAGTATTGGAAAGACAGAAATTGGTCAGATTATTTTGTGTTTTACGAATTTACGGCAGTAGCTATGGAGGAAGATCCACAATTTTTCGATGCCATAATGAATATGCTCCGCAATCATTACTACCCTGAAAAACAATTTTTGAATCTCGATTCCAAATTGAATGAGCAATATGATCCAAAAGTATGGAAACAGCTAAAGACATTTCCCATACATAAAATTTGCGGTGCTTCACACTGGAAAAAACGCAAAATTATCAAAGGATCTTTTGCTGAAAAAATTGTAAACGAACAATTAAACTAAATTCACAAAAAAAATAGGGTGCCAATGCACCCATTGTTAGTATCCTTCGATTGCGAGTCTTCGTCTGCTCAACTTTCGCGTCCTTCTCAAGGATTCTGTCCGCTTACGTGCTTTTTTTACTGAAGGCTTTTCAAATCTTCGGTGGAGCTTTATATCCTTATAAATTCCTTCTCTTTGCATCTTCTTTTTCAAAATGCGCAAAGCATGATCTATATTATCGCCATTTACAGTTACTTCCATTCTCAGTCCCCCCTTTCTAATAACAAAACTCTCCATCATAGCGATAGTATATACTGCTCGTCAGAACGATGCAATGATTGAATCTGCATGGGATTGGCAAACGGATAAAGAAAAATCATATCAATTTTTGTGTAAAGGATGATTGGATGAGCCAAGCATGTTGGAAACCTGTAAAGTTTGCGGATATAAAGGATTGTGGAAAGCGGGAGT
>CADBQC010000009.1 GCA_902796745.1 uncultured Pseudomonadota bacterium | reverse complement strand
GATAAAAATATCTAATAAACATGTAATAAGCAAATCGGAAACTTGTCTGGTTGAAAGTAAAAATTCAATAATACGAATGCGATTAGCGCGATTTTACAGAAGAATAGGTTGTTATTCCAAGGCGCTTGATATGGTATCCGCATCTCTATTGTTGCTGTTTAATGAAAAATTACTTTATTCTATAATTGGTTGGGGGTACTTAAGTTTTACCATAAATTTATTTCCATTCTGCCATATCTAATTCAAATTTTGTCTCATATGTCATGAACTTATACAAATACAATCCAAAACCTTGAATTGGCGAGGAAACACTGTGTATAATACAATCAGTGTTGATAGTTTTGATGTGAGTGAAACTTGGATAAGTTTGCTATATATTATGGTGCGAGAATGTTTTTTTGCCAGTTTCTATATGCCTTATTGTTTTCAGTAGCATCTGTAGTTGTCGCATTTGTTTTGTCGTTTATCATTGGAGTCGTAATGGATCATGGGATTCCAAGCGACATTAATCAATCTCCGGGGATGGGTTTTGCCTTCTACGTTTACTTTGTAATTTTCTGCTTCTTATGTATGGTCATTCTTACATACTTCAACATAAAGTTATCTCTAAAGAAGATGTTTTTTAAGCCGTACAAAAAGTTTGTAATAACGACAGAAATAGAGAGGATAACACCAAAAATGGTTTTCATTTTCTGGGGAATGGAATTCTTGCTTACTTTTATTGTCGAATTTGTGATTGAGTTGATGTTCCTGAAAGACCTTACTCAAAATTTGGAAAGCACCGGAAATATAGCTAAATATATCTTTGTTTTAAGCTCAGTAGGCTTAATTGTTGGTTTCTGTGTAAATTACGTTGTGTCAAAATATTTTGTTCATAAATATGCTACTGTAACTTTCAAACAACCTAGTTCACAATAAACGAAAGTGGTCTATGGTCGTTTCACGTATTTCGCGAGGCGATTTGTCAGTTCTCGACATCCCAGCTTTGTTCCTGCGGATATCGCGAAAATATTTTCTATCCTGTGCTTTTTGAATTCTCTTATGATGTCATTTAATCTCGATGCCTCAACTATGTCTGATTTATTTAGCGCAACAACTTCAGGTTTTTTATAGAGAAATTTGCCATATTTTTCAATTTCATTTCTAACAATTTCATAATTTCTCCAAGGCTCGTTTGTAGAAGCGTCAACAATATGAAGGATCACAGCGCATCTTTCAACATGAGCTAAAAATCTATCACCTAGCCCCTTTCCTAAATGCGCTCCTTCAATTAATCCTGGTATATCTGCAATCACAAGCTCTTTGTCGTTAAACTTGATTACACCGAGCTGGGGCGTAATTGTTGAAAAAGGGTAATCCTCTATCTTAGCCTTTGCATTAGTGACAGCAGATATAAATGTAGATTTCCCTGCATTAGGCAAGCCCACAAGACCGACATCTGCTATTAATTTTAATTTTAGCCACACCCATCGTTCCTCTCCGGGCTCTCCATATTGAAATTTCCTAGGTGCCTGATTAGTGGATGATTTGAAATATGAATTCCCAAGTCCACCTCTTCCTCCTTGAGCCAACAGAACCGTTTGCCCTTCTTCTGTTAAATCAGCTATTTCGGTAAATTTGTCTTCATCAAGTATTTGAGTTCCAACAGGCACTTTTAGAATTATATCGTCTGAGGACTTTCCTGTCTTATTTTGTCCAGCTCCATTCCCACCTTTCTGTGCCTTGAAATGTTGCTTATATCGGTAATCTATGAGAGTATTGACATTTTTTACTGCCAACGCATAGATCGAGCCACCAGAGCCTCCAGCTCCGCCATCAGGTCCTCCGAATTCGATAAATTTTTCTCGACGAAAACTAAGACAACCATCTCCGCCATCTCCTGCTTTGAGGTATATTTTTGCCTCATCTAAAAACTTCATCGTAAAATTTACCTATGGTCATCAATGTATTTTGCAAACACAGATTTTGATATGAAACCAATTTTAGAAGCCACTGGTTCGCTATTTTTAAAAATCATTATCGTGGGAAGCGACTGTATATCAAAATCCGTAGCCAGCTCCTTCGCTTCATCAACATTGACCTTAACTAGTGGAATATCCGGATTCTCATTCGAATATTCATCAATTACGGAGCCTAGCATTCGACATGGACCACACCAAGTTGCCCAAAAATCAACAATCACTAATTCGTGTTCTTGCAAAATCTTAGTAAATTCCGTTTTTTCGGTTATGTCTAAAATCATCATTCCGCCTTTATCTTCTCAATTTCTCTCATCACAATTTTTTCAACAAACGTTTCCATATTCGAATTCACCCATTGCTGTATAACTCGCTCTGCAATTTCAGAAAATAATTGATCTACGGTGCGAGATCCGGCTGTATTCGACTTTTCCCTTGCTACTTTGTTTTTTCCATACGAGTTTAAAGCATTTGTTAACTGCTCAAATGGGCTTGGTTTTTTCCTCACCATAGATGGTTCTGAACTAACAACTTCTGCTGATAAGGTACTTTTTTCGCTATATACTTGGGAATCCGAGGCTTTTGCCACTGGTTGTGACTCAACTTTATCCTGGACGATTTGAGCTTCGTTTAAAGTTATGACGTTATCTTTGCTAGCATCATTATCCATCCCTCCAGAGATTACATCTTTGTTCTCTTCTGGATTTTCGTCAGGTTTATCTTCGGAAACATACTTTCTTATGGAGGATAAGATATCTTCCATAGACATTTCGTCGTCCGGATTTTTATTCGTATAACTCATGTGTTCACTCCTTTAAAACTTATTACGTGTCTTGCTGAAATGTTTCTTATAACTGAACGGACTATCTTTAATTTTTAAATTTTGAGGGGTCATCTGACCAATCAGAGCTCTCGCTCGGCATTGGCTGGAGAAGTAATCGTTTTCGGCGCGTGTTTCCATATATTTTGCTTCAAAAAGTTGCTCTTGTGCATCCAAAACATCTTTAATAATCTTTACTCCCGATTTATATTCTTCCTCTGCATCATGCAAAGCTATTTGGCGCGCTTCCACAGCTTTCTTTGCCGATAGTAAACTTTGTTTAGCCGCAGCCATAGATGCCCAGACTGCGGTTATTTGAGTTTTAACATCATCTATCAGTTTCTCTTTATCCACAGCAGTTTTTGTAGCCAAGTCAATGTATTTTCTCTTCTCCGCTCTAGCTGTTCCTCCATCGTATAACGGAACAGTTACTTGTAAAGCAAGTGTGCTTCCTTTTTCCCTATACTTATCACCTTGATGATTTCTTGTGTTATCCGAAGAATTGTATGAATGGTCGTATGAATATGACAAATCAACCGAAGGCACAAATTCCGGATTTGGCTTCTTTACAGCAGCTTTGGCAGCTAATAATGCTTGCGATGCCGCGATTATCTGCGGATTATTATTCTTTGCAATTTCTATAGCTTGTTTTTCAGTTATATTCTCATCAAACATTTTTTCTGGCATAGTTAACACTTGTGGCACTTTATACCCAGTTAACTCTTCAAATTGCGCACAATAAGAAATATATTCAGCGGCAGCTTTTGCTAATTTCGATTCAGTTTCAGAAACGCTCGCAATAGCCTGCGAAACATCTAAATACTTCACAGCTCCTGTTTTATACATCCAATCTGCAACTTCTTTGCTGTTTTGTCGTGCCTCTAAGAGAGATTTTAAGTGATTTATTTCGTCTCGTTTTGCCAACAAAGCAAAATATACTATAGCAACATTTCTTAAAATTTCTTGTTTCTTAGCTTCATAGCTATACCACCTAGCTTTTATTTCAAGATCTGTTTCCTGCAGTGCAGCCATATCTGAAAAGCCATGGAATAAATTCTGGCTAATCCCAACGCCATATGACCTAACTCTATCGTCATATCTCTGTTTTATAGTTCCAGAACCAACTATAGGTCCTGCGGCATTTTGTGAACGACGTTCAGGCGCATCATACCGACTTAATCCTTTTTTCACATCATACTGGTATTTCGCATTCAAAGAAACTTTTGGTCTAAAAGCAGATGAATTCATAACATGAGTTTCATGAGCTGCCATGAGTTCATTTTGAGCGGATAAAATTTCCTTGTTTTTTATAAGCGCACTTTCTAGCGCTTCAAATAGTGATCCCCGCACAGTAACTTTTCTCTCAAAATCCTCAGTCTTCGCTTTTTCAAGAGCTTTTTGAGTTTCTGTCTCTGGAGTTTTATTATTTTGTTTTGCTCTAACTTCTTTGTCATCATTTGCGGGGGAATTACTTGGCTCCGACATAGCAATCAGCGAGCCAGCACACATAACTAATAAAATTTTTCTGTATAACACTTAAATGCAATCCCAAACATACAAAAACTCTCTTGGAGAGAATAGCACTAATTTACAAAAGTCATCAATGCAAAAACGCACCCATACAGCAAATCTCCCTATTTTAAATGAATAATCCGTGTGTAACTTCAAACAGAAGTGAGACAAAAATGGTCTGCAGAATTATACCCAGAAATATACTTCCAGGGAGTTGAACCATGCAAGGAGGCCGGGCAGTAGGAGTTGTATTTCTGCAGAAATTGCATAAGTTCTCTACGCGCTCCGACAATGGAATTCTCGCTTAGTTCTTCATGAAATTCCTCATTAAAACCGGTGTTCCTGACCAATTATAGAATAAAGTAATCTTTCATTAAATAGCAAAAGTAAAGATGCGGATACCATATCAAGCGCCTTGGAATAACAACCTATTCTTCTGTGAAATCGTGCTAAT
>CADBQC010000008.1 GCA_902796745.1 uncultured Pseudomonadota bacterium | reverse complement strand
TAAGGTGAATGCGGGCGTAGTTCAATGGTAGAACACAAGCTTCCCAAGCTTGTAGCGTGGGTTCGATTCCCATCGCCCGCTCCAATACTTTGGTTTTTATGATTTCATGTAAATTTCGGGTTCCCTATGAGTTGTTGCCCATGATTGATGTTATTGAGAAAGAAGGGCAATTTGACAACATCTCACTTTTTGAAAATGCTGAATTCGGATTTTCCGATAAAGTAGATGAAAATGGTTTTCCCATTGCAAAATTTTTTGATGTAGAAATTTTAGTTAACACCGAAGAAAATGCAAAGCAATTGCAACAATTTTTATCTGAAAGATTTGGAGAGGGAATACGTTGTTTTCGTCATGATGTATTAAAAAATGAAGATTGGGTACAAGCTTACTTAAGTGAATTGAAGCCTGTGATTTGTGATAACTTTTACTTTTATAATGAGAGTATTCAATCTGCACCAGACCGCAAAAGATCCGAAAATGTAAATTTGATCCCCATTAAATTAAATTCTGCCTTGGCATTTGGAAGCGGACATCATCAAACTACCCAAGCTTGTTTACTAAACATGCGCTATTTGTTTGAACAAAACAGTTACGAGCTAAAACGCATATTGGATATGGGATGTGGCACCGGTATCCTCGGAATTTGCGCATTAAAATTATGGAAAGATGCAAAACTAATTGGTATAGACATAGATAACGAAGCCGTCAGAATAACGAAAGATAATTATAAAGCTAATGGCACCGATGCAACAGCGATCGTCGGCGATTGTCCACCGAAAGTGACAAGTGAATTTGATTTAGTCTTTTGCAACATTTTGAAACAGCCTTTGGTGAATTTATGCTCAGACTTTTCTAAAGTGATGAGACAAGGTGCATACATCATAACCTCCGGGTTCATAATATCCCAAGAAGCGGAAATCGATGAAATCTATACGGCGCATGGCTTTGAAATTATAAATAGGATACAAATTGATGATTGGCTCTCTGTAATGTTTAGAAAAAAATGACAGTTAAATTACCGTTGATAAAAACATTAAAATTTTTGTCAATCTTAGCAATATTATTATGTACATCGTTTTTAAATTATTGTTTGCAACAAATATTTGGGAGCTGGTTTCTACCATTAACCATTATTCCAATTTTTGTGGCTAGTTTTTTGGAATTTCAATTTCCATTGACGACAATAATTTTTGCAGGTATTTTTGATGATATTCTTTTAAATGGCTTTTTGGGATTATACCCAGCACTCTATCTTTTAATGGAATATCTGATTTCAGAAAAATTTCCGGCTTACCGAGGAAATAAGTGGTTCATTGCTTCCTTCTTTTTATTATTTTGTCTGATTATCTTTCTGGAGTATACGATTAGAAGAATGTGATATTTTAATAAGCGGAAATCTCTGAAAAAATTTGTTTAAAAATGCGTCCAGTACGCAGGACAATACGGATGTCTCCTCTTGGCCAGTTGTTTTGTTTCCCCTGTTTTTAACCAAATATATAACCCTCTTGGATAAATTTCAGTTCTCCATTTTTCTGAATAAAATTCTTTTTTTGTTAACTTTCCGGAAAATCCCAAATTACGCTGTATCGCAGAGGATGAGCGCCGTCCTTTTCTGAGCGAAGATGTAAAAAAATTAGAATTTTCGATAAAGCAAACAATATCGCTGTTAGGAATAAATATTATATCTGGACAATCCCGAAAAGTCCAGAAAAAAAGCCCCAAAAATATTGGAATTATTCCGCAAAGACGCACTCTATCTTTCAACAAGCAAAGGATTATTCCTCCAGCAATAATGGCATACAATGCAGGCATTTGTGGCGATTTTATTACCAAGTTTGAGCCGGGAAACTCAGAAATCCAACTTAAAATCACGTATAACTTGTTCAAAATATATGCTAAACATTCAATTGGAATATTAGTAAAAGCCCCAAACATAAGAGACAATAAGCCCACAGGAATAACCAAAAAACTGATTATAGGAATAGCAACCATATTTCCTAACATTCCCGATAGGCTCAAACGATTAAATACAGCTATTGATATTGGCAAAGTTGCAATAGAGGCTATTAAAGTGGTAATAAGTGTTGTTGCAATGTAAAAAATCATTTTTCCTAAAATTCCGCAATCATTTATTTTAAAATTATTAATTTTACATTGAAATGTTTCATAAAACGCAATAAGGGCAACTACGGCACAAAAAGACAATTGAAAACTAACTAAGAAGATACTTCCCGGATTGAACAATAAGATTAAAAATCCTGCTACAGCCACACTTCTAAGGGAAAGTACTCCTCGATCCAAAATAACGCCTACTAAGAAGACACTTGTCATAATAAATGCCCTCGTCGCGGAAGGAGAAAATCCAGATAAAGCGAGATATAAAAAAGTTGCAGGAATTGTAACTATTGCAGCAATTCTTTTTGCTGAAAATCTTCTCCAAAAGTGAAATAGATACTGTAGCATTTTGTATAAGACGAAGAATATAACCGATGCCACGATTGACATATGTAAGCCGGAGATGGCTAGTATGTGAGCGGTACCTGAATTTATGAATTTGTCACGGACATCAGGTTGTATCGCGGACTTATCGCCCGTCAATAAAGCGCAGGCTATAGCCCCAGCATCATCATATTTTGACATTTTTCTCAAAGTAACTTGTGTCAATTCTCGACGAATTTTTGCAAGGTTACTAGCATAATTATCCGTTCGTTCCAATTTCTCAATATAGTATGCAATTCCGGTTGCGTCTATGCCCATCAATGTATTGTATTGGAGTTGATCAAATGTACCTGGCATTGCCGGAGGTTTAAAGGGTATCAGTTTTCCACGTATTCTCACCATATCTCCTGGACATATCTCCTCAGTCATTTTAACGGAACAAGTCATTTTTATCGTTTGAATAAAATTAAGATTTTCGATCTTTACCTCCTTAAAACTCGCTCTCCTCATATTCTTCATAACCGGATGAGTTTCATCCATAGATGCAACGACACCAGTAAATTCAACATTATCGTATTCTTCCGCGATAAATTTTTTATGCGTTAGTAAATTTGTTTCCAAAATTCCTCCTGTCTGAACAACGTAAACACCGAGTCCAAACAGAAATATTGAAAAAGCAAATACCTTTGAGCGACCATGGAGTAAAATAGCGATCAAAATTGTAGATGTATTAAAAATCCACAGGTGTGACCAATGAAAGAATGGGAAAAAGGCACCAAATATTATTCCTACCCCCAAAATAACTGGAGCGAAAAGAGGCAATCTTTCCCTTTCAGAAACAAACAAATCATTGAATTTCACGCAATCTCCCCTCATTGCCAGTGCGCAATTTTATTTCTTTTTAAAAATTGTATTGTTTTCATTAAAGCAAGGCAACTCACATGATGTTATATTCCCATATTCATCCCGTATAAAATACACATATTCATCTTGTTCGTAAAATGAATACATCAAATCCATACTCTTGAATGCGAAGGTATCTCCATTCACATTAGATAATTTTGCTTTACGTATTCCATTAGAAATGACTAACTCATCTCCTTCTAATGCAATAGTTATATCACCGTACAACTCACTTGTATAAGTTCCGGTATATTTATCCGGTTTGCTCATAGCAACCGGAGTCCTTTTTACTACATTCTCAATATAGTTTTTGTTTTTTTCCCGATAGTAATTTATTGATTTTATATCTTCCTCAACCCAATCAATTTTTGAAAAATTGTATATTCTATCCAACACAGCATGAACCGCGTATTCACAAAATCTGGTCATAGCTACCCCGCCAAGGTTACAAGAAACACCAACTGCTATATTATCTGCTAAAGAAAGTGCAAAAAATGCTGTGGAACCACGTATTCCACCCATATGAAAAAATATCCTGTGTGGATTTTTACCATCATCTGCATATTTCGCATTAAAAAAACCCATGCCGTAATGCATATCTTCGCGAGGATATCTCGACTTTACAAAAGTAACATCGTGATCCTTAATCCCTTTCACAGTCACTATATTCGATATTAACTTAGCAAAGGTCTTCTTGGAAACTATCTGTACACCATTATAAGTTCCTTGATTTGCGAGCATCTTTAACCATTTTGCAAAATCTTCTGCAGAAAGACTTATTCCGGAAGTTGCTGGAAATTTATGATAAAAATCATTATGATCTAAATGCACAACATCATCGATATATTTAGAATGGATATCGGCTACTTTTTTGGTTTTATGAGAAATAGTCTTTGCAATTAAATTCCAGCATGTTTTCAGAACTCCTTGATGCTTGCAATCATATGAAAATCTGGATATCAAATACTTCAGATACCCTATTTTGCTCGTCTCGGCATCTAATCTGATTGCGCTTGAATTTTTCATATCCATCTTATCAAAGATATATCTTTGAACTAAATCTTCATATTTTTCACCGGTCGCGCGCTCTAACACTATCCCAACAATTCCGTATACGATATTCTGATATCCATAAAATTTTCTGAATTCACCAGGCTTTTGCTTTAAATATCGAAAAGCTCTCAAAATCTTTTCGTTATCATAACCCGCTTTAAATAAGGTATCCGCGGAAAAATGCTTCAATCCAGAGCTATGCGATATCAAATCTTGAATAGTAAATTCATTCGATATAGCTTCGTTGCAAAGGAAAAATTCTGGATAATATTTTCTGACTTTGTCAGTAAACGAAATTTTTCCATCATCCACTAGAGCTCCAACTAAAACAGCAGTAATATTTTTAGAAACTGATGAAACAGAAAACAAAGTCTGGGCATCTGCATCTTTTGGCTGATATCCCGAAATAGCGGTTTTACCAAACGCCTTGCAGTATAAAACTTTATCCTTCCGTGAAATCGCGAGTGTTGCTCCTGGTATTTTTATCTTTTTCAAGCCACTAGCTATAACTTTCTCAATTTCTGGTATTTTGTTTAAAATTTCTTCATCTGAAATCTGAACTTTTGCTAGATTATCAGAAATGCTTTCGTCCCTGGTATTCTCTGCAAAAACCATGCAATGTTGGAAACTTGTAACTAAAAAGAAAACAATCACTAAAAAATTTCTAGATAACTTTAACATTTTCATACACCATTTAACGTTTCCTTAACTATCAACAGTATACCTTTTAGTAAAGAGCATATGGTAAAAATTTTGGTTTCTAGAATGTTTGGCGGAGTAAAAATAACCCTGATACTATGCGCAACAATGATTGTGTGTTGTGTTTTATTTATATCATACAATGAATATACAAATCGATATTCATTGTTAACAACTAATGAAAATTCAGTCTATATTTTTGACAAAAAAAGTAGCGTTTTGAATAAATGTGATGCAAAAGGATGTTCAATAATAGAAACAAAATTACCAACCAAAATGGAAATGTCATTTACGCCAGCATTTCAGCAAAGCAAGATGTTTAATAGCAATCCATCTATGACGCAATCTATCAATGAAAAAATACCGGAAAGCCCTTCTCCAAAAGAAGAGACCGCAGATGTCAAGCCACAAGAACCTGCAGCAACAGTTGAGGCAAAACCAATAGAGAATAATGCCAAACCAGAAACGGAAAATACAAAGGAAAAGGAAAAGAAAGATGAAGAAAAAGCAAAAACCGAAGAACCAAAATCGGAAAATTCAAACTCTACTTCAGAAAAAGAAGATGAATTTGTCGAGTAAATAAAAAAATAGTGCGATGTGAACTCAATTTCCACAATGCGCACTGCATAATCAACAAAAATCCTCGAAAAATACCAGACATAATATGATGGATAAGCCTGGCAACGTCCTACTTTCCCCTGTGCATAAGCAAGAGTATCATCGGCGCAGGATGGTTTCACTATCGAGTTCGGAATGGGATCGTGTGTGGCACATCCGCCATAACTGCC
>CADBQC010000007.1 GCA_902796745.1 uncultured Pseudomonadota bacterium | reverse complement strand
TCAGGCGAGTTACAACAATCATGAACCTAGGCGTCCTAGAGTTTTGTTATTGCATAAGCCACAAAGGACACGTTTTTTGAATGCGATACAAAAAAAAGGTATGACGATAGTGCCACTTACTATGTATTTCAATCATAAGGGCATTTTAAAACTCAGCATTGCTCTGGCTCGAGGTAAAAATCTTGTAGACAAGCGAGAAACCATAAAAAAGCGCGACTGGACGCTTCAGAAAAATCGCATAATAAGAAATTACAACAAGGGATGAGAATAAAATTAACAATTGAATACGATGGAACAGGCTTTTACGGCTGGCAAAAGCAGAATGATTTTGCATCTGTTCAAGAAGTTATCGAACAAGCCATATCGAAAGTTTTTGATAACTCAGAAAGCATCGAGTTATATGGAGCTGGACGGACAGACACCGGCGTGCATGCAACCGGACAAGTAGCGCATTTTGAAATATTCAGTGAAAAATTGATTTCCGCATGGCAAAACAACATTGCAAAACTAGCAAATGCTATCAATTTTTATCTGTTCAATCAGGCTATAGTAATCATCAAATCAGAGATTGTACCTGATGATTTTCATGCGCGATTTTCGGCAAAAATGCGACACTACAAATATCTGATATATAATCGCCGAGTAAGAAGCGTTATTCATACAAATCGCGCCTGGCACGTGCCGAAATACCTGGATGTTAACGTTATGCACGAGGCATCTCAATATCTTCTTGGAACTCATAATCTGAATTCTTTCAGATCTCTACACTGCAATGCGCAAAATCCAGTTAGAACTATCTCAAATATCAAAGTATACCGCGATGGTGATTTTGTGATTATGGAGATATCCGCAAGGTCGTTTTTGCATAACCAAGTTAGGATAACGATTGGCACATTAAAGCAAATCGGTGAGCATAAATATCCATCTGAGCATATCAAAGAGCTTTTGGAGAAACAGGATCGACGAGTTGCCGGAGTGACGGCTCCTCCTTATGGGCTTTATTTAACCGGCGTGGATTATTAAATGGTTATACTTTATGAGCAAATTATGGCACAATTTGCCAACCTCCTCGCCAAGGATTTCAGATGTTCCACACGCTGCATCAATGTTGCTCAATTTTCAAATGGCGAATTTAATGTTGAACAAATTGATATTGACGATGATTATGTCCTGGTGCTATTCCCAAATATCTTAGATATCAATACACAATTCCTAAAATATTGTCTCATCATTCAAAATATTTGTCATGCCAAGATTATTGACTTGTTTATGCCTTATATACCTTATTCCCGACAAGACAAATCAAAATCATTTAGGCATATTATATTCACGTTGAAAAGCTTAAATATTCGACAAATTTTTACCATAGATATTCATAAATCCACCGATGATCCATTCATCAAAAATATACTCCCTCATGAATTATTTGGAGACCGATATATAAATTCTGATGTAATTGTTGTCGCTCCAGATTTAGGTGCTATTCATAGAGCGCAAGCGTTCGCAGATTTTATTAATTCAGATTTTATTGTGTTTGATAAGGTTACTGGTAATTGGATTGGAAAGCCAGTGGTTGCCGGTCGCATGTGCCTTATTGTTGATGACATTCGGGACACCGGACGCACTGTACAACTGGTCACAGATGCACTGAACTCTGCCGGAGCAATTCATGTTGAATGTTGCATTTCATCCACCACCAGGAACAACCTGAAAGATTATCACACTCAAATATCAAGAACTATTGTTCGTTATTTATGAGAGTTTCACTTTAGCAATGTAATTAGTTCATCGATAGGGCCATTGATATGAAATCTAGCGAAAGGCGCCATGGATATTGCTATGTTTTCCAGAGTTCTTGTGACTAAGATAGAACGTCTTCTGAATGTAGTAATCTAGTGCCGTTGTTGCGAGTTATTGCGTTCTATTGGGATTGACAAACAAATTAATAAAAACGCTCTCAGATACTGAGAAGCAGGGCAATTGAGAACTCTAACATTTGTATAGATTTACTGTAACACTTGGTTTTTCGATGTAATCGAGCTAGGTAGTAGCGTAATACAGAATTATAACCTTCTACTAAACAAGTTTCAGATTTGCTGATGAAGTGTTTGATATCAGCATCCGCACAGATGTCCTTGCCACATATAATGTTTATGTTAATTTTTTTAAAACTGAGGCTTTCCCAGAGCCTACTTCAAACGCAGTAATGCGCTTCTCGTTCCTATCAACATCAGTCTATATTTTTATTCATCTACAAAACCTCTACTTTTTCCTGTTTTTTCTCAGACATCTCCTTTAATCCAGCTCTTTTTATCCAATTTATTATAGTCTGATATCGATAATTTTTATTGAAAATTTTACTCATAATTCTCGCAATTCTTCGGAATCCGCAATCCTCCAGATACATCACTAAAGCGTATTTTCTTTCTTCTACCGAATACTTTACTCTACCGTCCGTTTCGGCTTGGTATCTATGCTACTGTTTGTAATTCAATAACTCCCGCTTTCTACAACCCTTTACATCCGCAAACTTTACAGGTTTCCAACATGCTTGACTCATCCAATCATCCTTTACAGAAGAATTAATATGCTTTTTATTTATCCGTTTGTAAATTCCGGCGGGAATATTTATATTGCCTGCTCATAAAAACTATGTTACCCTATTCATAGGATGGTTTGATGCCAATTTTTTTAGAAAGGATATATAAGCAATGTTAAATAAAAAGTGTTTATTCGGGGGGGGGCTATACTTAGTTAATATTATAGCTATATTCGCTTCTACTTCGAACAATGTTATAGCGAGAACAAGCAT
>CADBQC010000006.1 GCA_902796745.1 uncultured Pseudomonadota bacterium | reverse complement strand
TTTCTCTCCTAAGAAAACCTGCTTATCCGCAATTGGGGTTAAGTATAATTCCGGAGGTCATTTTTGTCTTGCTTCTGTTTGAACTTAAACAATACCTTATTCGATGAGTTTCGAATAAAATTAGGCAATTTGATAAGCTGTACGTGATCATTGTTATTTTATGTTACAATGGGGGAAAAGGTTTTAGGAAAGAAGATAATGTCGGGACATTCACAATTTCACAACATAATGTATCGCAAGGGTGCACAGGATGCTAAGCGAGCGAAAATGTTTGCTAAAATTGCACGAGAGATAACGGTAGCTGCAAAACTTAGCGGGGATGATCCGAATTCTAATCCAAGACTTCGTGCAGCTCTGGCTGTTGCACGCGAAAATAATATGCCAAAAGATAATATAGAGCGAGCTATTGCTAAAGCTACGACTACGGCTGATTCTGCAAATTATGAAAATGTTCGCTATGAGGGGTATGGCCCTGCAGGAGTTGCCATCATTGTTGAGACGTTGACAGATAATCGAAATCGCACAGCGTCAGAAATCCGATCAGCTTTCACAAAAATGGGAGGCAATATGGGCGAGGTCGGAAGTGTTTCGTTTATGTTTAATAGAGTGGGGCATCTGGTTTATACAACAATTCCAGGAGGATTTGATAAAGCTTTTGAGTTTGCTATTGAAGCAGGTGCGGATAACGTTGAAGAATTTGATGATTGCACAGAGATAACTTGTTCGGTTGACTCTTTTGCATCAGTTCGAGATGCTTTCGTGAAAAAGTTCGGAGATCCTGCAGAATCAGGACTTATTTGGATTCCATCGACGTATACAGCTTGTTCGGAAGAGGCAAAAGTGACTTTATCCAAATTGCTAGACATACTTGATGATAACGATGACGTTCAGCACGTATTTCACAATCTAGAAGAGTGAGCTACGGAGATTAATTTACATAGGTCTTTTCGCAGTAACGCAAAAATCCTTCAAGGATAAAGCTTGCAGCGATTTTGTCTATGTAGGCTTTTCGCTTTGATTTGGCTATGCAGGCGTTTGTTAGAAGGCGATCTGCCCCGTGTGTACTTAAGCGTTCATCCCACATTATTATGGGGGCTTCAACCTTTTTATTTAAGTTTTCAACGAATTTTTTAACTTTCTCTAGTTGCTTGCCTGTTGTGCCTCCGTTGAGAGCCAAAGGCGCGCCTACAACAATAACTCCAACTTTTTGTTCATCAATTATCCTTAGCAACCGATCATATACTCCATGGCTTTCCAGGGCAATTAAGGGCGAGGCAATCTCCCAATTTATATCAGATATCGCAACTCCAATGCGTTTATCTCCATAATCGATGCAAAGAGCCCTGCATTTGCCCTTCAGGTCATTCAAACAGAGCTCATTCAAGTTTGCTATCATGCCCCTATATTAAGTCATAGATTGCGAATGATTGCGCTTTTTGCTTTCCTCTTCCTTCCATTTGCGTACTACTCCTCCTGTCCCAGCGGGCATCAGTCGCCCTACTATCACGTTCTCTTTTAATCCAAGCAATTGGTCTACTCTTCCATTTATTGCAGCTTCTGTTAAAACTCTTGTGGTTTCCTGGAATGATGCTGCGGAAATGAAGGATTTTGTATGCAATGACGCTTGAGTTATTCCCTGCAACACGTGCGTTGCTACTATAGGTCGCTTTCCTTCCTTAAGCAATTCTGCGTTGGCTTCAACCAAATCGTCTTTATCTATTTCATCACCTATGATATAGGTAGAATCTCCTGCATCCGTTACCTCACGTTTTTGCAACATCTGACGTACGATTATTTCAACATGCTTGTCATTGATTGGAACGCCTTGCAAACGGTAGACCTGTTGCACCTCATTTACCAAATATGCCGCCATAGCTTCCACGCCAAGGACTCTGAGCACATCTCCTAAGACGATGTTTCCATCTACCAGCATATCTCCCCGCTTAACGTAATCTCCTTCGTGTACTACTATCGAACGACCTTTTGCTACAAAGTATTCAACAGGGCTTTGCATTGTCCCTTCTTCGGGAACTATTATCAAACGACGCTTAGACTTATAATCTTTGCCAAATTCTACTGTCCCTTCAATGTCAGATATTATGGCAGGATCGTTTGGTCTTCTGGCTTCAAACAGCTCTGAAATTCTCGGCAAACCTCCGGTGATATCTCGAGTTTTGACAACATCCTTAGGTATCCTTGCGATAATATCTCCAGCTTTTACAGGTGCACCATCGGCAACGTTTATGACGGCATCTATCGATAAGAAATATCTAGCCTCAACTTTATTAGATAATTTGACAGGATTACCTTTATCATCATTCAGCGCTATCATAGGACGATAGTTTTTGGAGCTCGAAGATTGCTTCCAATCAACTACAACTTTGCTCGAAAGCCCTGTTGTTTCATCAACGATTTCTCGCATAGTTTGTCCATTCAGCAGATCTACATACTTTGCGTAGCCATCAACTTCGCAAACAATCGGAGTTGTGTAAGGATCCCATTCAGCAAGCACTTGTCCAGTTTTTACTGCATCTCCCGCTGCAACCTTTAATTTTGCGCCATATGGTACCTTATACGAAAATCTTTCGCGCCCATTTGTATCTATCAGGGCGAGCTCTGCTTTTCTTGATATTACTACCATGTCGCCAGAGCTATTCTTCGAAGCGGTCATATTCTTGTAAGAAACTCTTGAATCCATCGTTGCTTCAATGCTTGATTTCTCTGCGCTTTTTTGAGCAGCACCTCCGATGTGGAAGGTTCTCATAGTCAGCTGAGTACCAGGTTCACCAATCGATTGGGCCGCTATAACTCCAACTGCTTCGCCTACGCTAACTACTGTGCCTCTTGCTAAATCACGACCGTAACATTTGGAGCAAATTCCATGTTCACTTTCGCACGTCACCGGAGACCTTACTAAGACTTCATCTATTCCTGCGTCAACTATAGCTTTGACCTTGTATTCATCTATGTATCCATCTTTCGGTAATATCAATGCTCCGTTGTTTGGATTAACGATATCGCAAGCGACAAATCGTCCTAGTATGCGTTCACCTAAAGACATAACCACATTGGAGCCATCATATATTGCTTTAATAAGCAACCCATGAGAAGTTCCACAATTCTCTTCTGTGACGATGCAATCGTTTGCAACATCGACTAATCTTCTAGTTAAATATCCGGAGTTTGCAGTCTTCAGTGCCGTATCTGTGAGACCTTTTCGGCTTCCATGGGTCGATATGAAATATTCCAAAACAGACAGACCTTCTTTGAAGTTTGATACGATAGGAGTTTCAATAATTTCTCCTGTAGGTTTTGCCATCAAACCTCTCATACCGGCTGATTGCTTCAATTGAGCCATTGAACCACGAGCTTTTGAATGCACCATCATATAAACTGAATTTGGTTGTTGTCCCTTTGCAGTTTTGGATACAGCCTTCATCAATGCGTCTGCAACTTTATCTCCGCATTTGTCCCAAGCATCAACAACTTTGTTATATTTCTCTCCCTTTGTTATAAAGCCATCAAGATATTGTTGCTCATACTCATTAACTACCTTTTCTGTCTCAGCCACTATCTTCTTTTTCTCATTTGGAATTACAAGATCATCTTTTCCATATGAAATTCCAGCACGAGTCATATACTTGAATCCCACTTCCATTAAATGGTCAACAAATATAGCTGTAGCTTTTTGTCCGCAATTGAAATGTATCTCATCAATCAAGCTACTAATGTCCGATGATGTCATGACTTTGTTTATCAGGTCAAATTTTATCTTATTATGCTTTGGCAATATCTGACTTAATATGACACGTCCTGGTGTTGTCTCTATTGTCTTAAGTTCAGAGCTTCCATCCTCTCTGTAATATGGCACACGTGTTTTTATCTTTGTGTGATATGTCACTTTCTTTGTTTCTAGTGCATACATTATTTCGCTCAGGTTAGCCAAAGCAATACCTTCATTTGGAGCACCATCAACTACCATGGTTAGGTAATATACCCCAAGAACTATATCTTTTGATGGCACGACAATAGGACGTCCGCTCGATGGGCTTAGTATGTTATTGGTAGATAACATCAATATACGAGCTTCCAGCTGTGCTTCTGGAGACAATGGCACATGTACAGCCATTTGGTCTCCATCGAAGTCAGCGTTGAATGCCGTACAAACTAATGGATGCAATTGAATTGCTTTTCCTTCAATTAAAACTGGCTCAAAAGCTTGTATACTAAGCCTGTGAAGAGTAGGGGCACGGTTGAGAAGTACAGGATGCTCTCTGATCACTTCCTCCAGTATATCCCATACTTCCGGGCGATCTCGCTCAATCATTCTTTGAGCAGATTTCAAATTGCTTGCAAGACCATATTTTTCTAACTTTGCATACACAAATGGTCTAAATAGTTCCAAAGCCATCTTTTTAGGCAAGCCACATTGATGCAGTTTCAATTCAGGCCCAACCACGATAACTGAACGACCAGAATAGTCTACGCGTTTTCCAAGCAGGTTCTGTCTAAAGCGCCCTTGCTTTCCTTTTAGCATATCTGACAGGGATTTAAGCGGTCGCTTATTAGTCCCTACGATAGCCTTAGCTCCTCGACGCTTATTATCGAACAACGAATCGACTGCCTCTTGAAGCATTCTTTTTTCATTCCTGATTATTATATCTGGCGCACCGAGTTCCAGAAGTCGCTTCAGTCTATTGTTTCTGTTTATTACCCTTCGGTACAAATCATTTAAATCGCTAGTTGCAAAACGACCACCGTCCAAAGGAACAAGAGGGCGCAACTCTGGAGGAATAACTGGTAAAACACTTAATACTAGGTGTTCAGGTTTTACATTTGTATCTACAAAAGCTTGAAGAAGCTTTATTCGTTTGACTATCTTTTTCTTACGAATATCTACAACCCCAGTTTCAAGTTCTGCTTTGAGTTGCGCTATTTCTTCTTTCAAGTTTATTGCTGACAACATATCACGTATTGCTTCCGCGCCTATGCTGACTGTGAACGCTTCATCTCCATACTTATCGAGAGCATCTTGATATTCTTCCTCCGTTATAGTCTGGTATGGAGTAAAGTGGCTAAATCCAGGCTCTAAAACAACATATTTCTCGAAATATAGTATCTTTTCAAGTTCTTTAACGCCCTTGCCCAAAATAATCGAAATTCGGCTTGGTATCGATTTCATAAACCAAACATGTACGACTGGAGAGGCAAGCTCTATATGCCCCATTCTTTCGCGTCGTACTCGACTTTTTGTCACCTCTACACCGCATTTTTCGCATATGACCCCCTTGTATTTCATTCGTTTATATCTACCGCAGTTGCATTCATAATCTTTGACAGGGCCGAATATGCGTGCACAAAACAATCCATCACGTTCAGGCTTAAAGGTGCGGTAGTTTATAGTCTCCGGTTTCTTTACTTCGCCATAAGACCAAGAACGTATTTCTTCAGGACTGGCTATTGATATCTTGATTGCATCAAAATTTTTGTTTACTCCTGCTTTTTCCATGTCTCTAAGTTCTCTTTTAAAACTCATATTTGCAACTCCTATACGTTCTCTTTACCTAAATCATCTATATGATCTGCGCTATTTTCAAATGAAACATTCAGCGCTAACGATTTTAGTTCTTTTACCAAAACGTTAAACGACTCCGGTGTCCCTGGGCTTACTTCATTTTCTCCTCTGACGATAGATTCGTAAACTTGAGTTCTGCCATTGACATCGTCTGATTTGACGGTTAACATTTCGCGTAAGATGTGCGCTGCTCCATAACCTTCAAGAGCCCAAACTTCCATTTCTCCAAATCGTTGTCCACCAAATTGAGCCTTACCACCAAGCGGTTGCTGTGTAATCAAACTATAAGGTCCGACTGAACGAGCGTGAATCTTATCATCGACTAAGTGATGCAGTTTTAGCATGTATTTATATCCCACTGTCACTTTTCTGTCGAACGGCTCTCCCGTTCTTCCATCATATAGCGTCACCTGTCCGGATTTATCCAGTCCTGCTTTCTCTAGATGAGATTCTATGTCATTCAAATTTGCACCGTCAAACACCGGGCTTGCGACTGGAACGCCATGTCCTAAATTTTCTGCTAATTCAAGGAATTCGCTATCATTCAGTGCCTTTAGATCTTTTTTGTCATCAGGACTTGTGTAAATGCTAAATACGGTGTCTTTGACCTGTTCTAAAGTCGCATTGTTTTTTCTATATTCATCAAGCATCTGTTGAATCTTAACTCCCAGTCCGTGAGCTGCAGCTCCTAAGTGGGTTTCCAAAATTTGTCCAACATTCATTCTCGAAGGCAATCCAAGAGGGTTAAGTACTATATCAAGAGGTGTGCCATCTTCCAGGTATGGCATATCTTCAACAGGCAGTATTCTAGATACCACTCCCTTGTTACCATGTCGTCCAGCCATCTTGTCTCCTGGTTGAATTTTTCGTTTCTTAGCTACATAAACTTTAACCAACTTCAGGACACCAGCTGGTAAATCGTCACCTTTCTGCATTTTATGTACGCTATCTTCAAAATTTTTCTGTATACGAGCAATTTTCTCTTCAACTTGTTTGCATAGTTCATCTATAACTTTTTGTGTCCGTGTTTCTTTTACAACGATATTTTTCGCCACATAAAACGAGAGACCAGTAAGCATTTCTTCTGTAATTTTTGTTCCTGCTGGTTGATCTTCTAACCCAGAAACTAGGGTTTTGCCTACGAGCTTACTGCAAATATGCCTGCAATAAGTTTGTTCCAATATAGTGCGTTCAGAGTCTCTGTCTTTTATCAGGTCTTCTATCATTTGTCGCTCTATAGCAATCGTACGTTCGTCTTTTTCAACGCCTCGACGCATTAAAACACGGACTTCAACAACTGTTCCTGAAATCCCAGGAGGCACTCTAAACGAGCTGTCTTTCACATCGGCTGATTTTTCTCCGAAGATAGCACGGAGCAACTTTTCCTCTGGTGTCATCGGAGTTTCACCTTTTGGAGACACTTTTCCAACCAAAATATCTCCAGGATTGACTTCTGCACCCACATACACTATTCCCGACTCGTCCAGATTTTTTAACGATTCCTCAGCAATGTTCGGTATGTCTCTGGTTATTTCTTCATTTCCCAATTTAGTGTCTCGAGCCATTACTTCGAAACTTTCTATGTGTATCGAGCTAAGGATATCCTCTTTGACCATACGCTCTGAAAGGACGATTGAGTCTTCAAAGCTATATCCATTCCATGACATGAATCCAACGAGCAAGTTTCGTCCAAGAGCTAACTCCCCGTTATCAACTGAAGTGCCATCTGCGATAATATCACCAGCCTCAATAATATCTCCGCTTTTTACTAAAGGCTTTTGATTTATACAAGTTCCCATATTTGAACACTGGAACTTTGACAATGTGTATATATCAGCTCCTGCATTTTCTTCATCTGTCACTCGTATAACGATACGCTTCGCATCAACATAATCGACTATACCACCTCTCTTAGCAACAATAGAAGCACCAGAATCTTTTGCTATGATAGCCTCCATTCCTGTGCCAACTAACGGAGCTTCGGAGCGTAATAATGGTACAGCTTGACGTTGCATATTCGATCCCATCAATGCACGGCTTGCGTCGTCATTTTCAAGGAAAGGGATGAGTGATGCTGCTACGGACACAACTTGTTTTGGAGAAACATCGGTATATGATATTTCACTTTTTGGCAATAACCCAACGTCTCCTGCTTTTCTTGCAATTACCAAATCGTCCGTGATATTTCCATCTTTATCGCGAGCAACTCCGGCCTGTGCAACAGCATATTTGCCTTCTTCTGTCGCGGTTAAATAATCTACTTCGTCAGTGATTTTTCCATTAATTACCTTCTTATAAGGAGCTTCTATAAAGCCATATTTATTTATCTTCGCATATGAAGCTAAAGAGTTTATTAACCCAATATTTTGCCCTTCCGGAGTTTCAATCGGGCACAGTCTTGAATAATGTGTCGGATGTACGTCACGCACCTCAAACCCTGCTCTTTCGCGCGACAAGCCTCCTGTTCCTAAGGCAGATAATCTCCTTTTATGAGTTACTTCAGAAAGAGGGTTTGTCTGATCCATAAATTGCGAAAGTTGCGATGATACAAAAAATTCCTTTATCGCTGTCACTAATGGTTTTGCGTTGATCAAGTCGCTTGGAACATAATTGTCTATCTCAGAGGTTGAAAGCTTTTCGCGCACTCTACGCTCAAGTTGCAACATTCCAAGCCTACACTGGTTCTCCATCAATTCGCCAACTGAACGTACACGTCTGTTGCCAAGATTGTCGATATCGTCAATCTCTTCTTTGCCATCCTTGACATCAAAAAGCAACTTAATGATCTTTATTAAATCTTCTTTTTGTAAGGTTCTTACGCTATCCGGCACATTTAGTCCAAGACGCTCATTCATTTTTACTCGTCCAACAGACGATAAATCGTACCTACCTGCGTCATATATAATGCTATTAAGTAATTCTTCTCCTCCAGATACTGTAGGAGGTTCTCCGGGCACTAAAGATCTATATAATTCAATAAAAGCTTCCTCTCTGTTGTTACATTTTGAATATGCAAAAGTGTTGATGATGTATGGATTAGCATTGACGCCATCTATTAACAAAACGCCCATCTTTTTTAATCCATATCTTTCCATTTTTTCAAATGTATCTTCAGTTATCTCTTCTCCCGCATCTAAATATATTATTCCAGTCTTTTCATCTATAACGTCATTTGCGACATATTTGCCAATCAAATCT
>CADBQC010000005.1 GCA_902796745.1 uncultured Pseudomonadota bacterium | reverse complement strand
GAAGGAGAAATTTTCAAAGTATCACACGTCATTGAACAATCAGCGAATTTTGCTGAATTGAGAAAAGAAATTATAACGATATAAGGAGTGTATAGTATGGATAATTTAGTCAAAGGTTGGGAAGTAGTCATTGGGCTCGAAGTGCACGCACAAATTGCGACAAAATCGAAGTTATTCAGTTCAACTCCAACATCGTATGGTGCAGATCCTAATACACAAGTCAGCTTTTATGATGCTGCGATGCCTGGTATGTTGCCAGTTTTAAACGAAAATGCGATTGACCAAGCGGTGAAATCTGGGTTTGGCATTAATGGGACTATTAACAAGATATCCCGTTTTGATAGGAAGAATTATTTCTATCCAGATTTGCCCCCTGGATATCAAATTTCTCAGCTGTATTATCCGATAGTCACTGATGGGTATATCGATATCGAGTTGCAAGATGGCACGACGAAGCGTATTAATATTGAGCGTATTCATATTGAACAAGATGCCGGAAAAAGCATACATGATTTATCTCCAGAGTTTTCGTATATCGATCTGAACCGCTCTGGCATGCCTCTTATGGAGATTGTTTCGAAGCCTGATATGCGCTCGCCTTACGAAGCTATGCAATATGTCAAAAAACTTCGCAACATATTGAAATATGTGGGGTCTAGTGATTGCAACATGGAACGTGGAAATTTGAGAGTTGATGCGAATATTTCAATACACAAACCTGGCGAACCATTTGGAAATCGCGCAGAAATAAAGAATGTTAATTCGATACGTTTCTTAGGGCAGGCTTTGGAATACGAGATAGAACGTCAGATAATTGCGAAGGAAATGGGTGAGAAAATCGTGCAAGAGACACGACTTTTCGATTCGAATACCGGTGAAACTCGCTCAATGAGATCAAAAGAAAACGCTGATGATTATCGCTATTTTCCTGACCCAGATTTGAAGCCGGTGATTTTGTCGGATGAACGAATAGAACGACTGAAGGCTGAGATACCTGAATTACCAGACGAGAAAAGACAACGTTTTATAAATGATTATGTTTTAAAGCCGACTGATGCAAATGTTCTGATTGAAGACAAAGAAATTGCTGATTGCTTTGAACGGGCGGTCAGCGCTTCCAAATTTAAACCATCTGACACTGCGAAACTTATAGCAAACTGGATGATTAGCGAGCTGTTTGCGATTTTGAATAAGGAAAATAAGACGATTGAGACGGTCGGGTTTCCTATAGAATATCTGGCTGAATTGGTCGACTTGATTGTAGACAAAACAATCTCAGGAAAAATAGCCAAAACTGTCTTTGCTGAAATGGTTTCCAACGGACATAAACCTTCGGATATCGTCAAAGAGTTGGGACTTGTGCAGATACAGGATGAAGGCGTTATACGCAAGGTTGTCGAAGATATTTTGGCTAACAATCCAACTCAAGTGGGGCAATATAAAGCCGGGAAAAACCAGCTTTTCGGTTTCTTCGTTGGGCAATCTATGAAGGCTTTGCAAGGCAAAGGAAATCCTGAAACAATCAACAAACTGCTTCAGGAACTCCTCGGAAAAATATAGGTGTGCTTTAATCACACCTTTCATATATTGCAACGCACATCGTTGGTTTAGCATTGTTTCCAGTAGCTTTATGGTAATCTTCTAGGAACTTGTTTTATTCCTGGGATTGATAAACAAATTAACAAAAAAGTTCTCGGCTATGGGGAATCAAGGCAACTGATAGATCTAGCATTTGTATAGATACCGTCTTTATACCGAAGAAAATGCAGAGAAGTTTTCTCATGATCGCGACAATGATGACCTTTGGAGCCTTGCCTCGACACTTCTATTTTCTGAACAAACTGCTTAACAGGCTTGGGGGCGCGATGTGGTATGTTTTTAATTTTACCACATCGCGCCACCTACATTTACTCTATCGGTTCTTCGCTTACTTCAATCAATGTTTCTTCATCTGGATTAACATCGTCCGGCTCATTCAGTATTTGTACCGCTTTTTTTCGATAATCTTCTTGCTTTTGTGCATTCTGTATTACCTCATCTGTTCGAGTTCTTTTACGGTATTTTGCCTTGTCTTCTCTTGTCCGTTCAACATTATTCTCCTGAATAAATTTCTCTTCTGTTCCTCCGCCATCATTTTTTACCATTTGTACCTGTGCGCCATTTATTGATAATTTATTCACGAGAACAGGAACACCTACAACAGATTTTACCGCGCTCGGCATTTCAGGCATTTTACCAGGTATTTTGGGAACTGATACACTAGTTACCGATGCTTCTCCAGGTTTCTTAGGTAAGGATGGAGTTATGCCCATGTATATCTTCGCTATTTTCCCAGAATTAAGCGGAATTCTGAAGCTCAGTACAGTTTGATTTGGCAACAGCTGATCACTGTTTATTGTTTCTGCTTTATATTTCTGCAAAAATCTAATTGCCGCCCAATTTCCAACGCATTGTATTCGTATTTTTTTGTCATCCAAAATCAAATCTGGATCATTCTGATCATATACAGGCTTATCTGCTTGGTCATCCCCTTCTGCCCAACGTAAACTCAATTCTATCGGATCTCCAAAATACCAAATCCCTGATTTATCTGAACTTATTGGCTCAATATTAGCATCACTATTCGGACTAAACACACGATCGACAAGATAATCGGTGTTTTTCTCTTCTCGCTTATTTATTTCGAAATTTGCCTCAAGTCTTACTTTTATAGCTCCATTCGGATCAGATAGAGAATCGCCAAAAAACGCCCTTATACTGTGCAATTTTTGCATAAACTCATATACTTCCTTTGCATCGTCTCCCAATTGATATATTTGATCTAGAATCGCCTCAGGACAACCACCAAATTCGTCATACATTGCAAAGAATTCCCGGACAGCATCAAGATCCGCATCCATGGCAGTTCGTTGTGATTTTCCATAGTTTTCAAATGGATACTTATTTTCTAAATGTTTTACATAGTAATCCCTAAGAGTACTATATCTTTCTATATTTCTTTGTCTTAAAAGTACTTCAGCTCGTGACATTAAGCCTTTTTTTATATTTTGCACAATATTTTGGAAGTAATCCCCCGAACTTCCGTGGATATCTTTTGATTTTATCTTTTTTGTTATCGTATCCAAATCGTAGCTATTTAATGTAGTCCTTATAAAATTTTCAGCTATAGCAACTGTGCTTGTTGGGTCTTTTTTTGCGATTTTTTTTACATTCTCGACAATCCTTGTCCACTTTGTTAATTGAGAATGTGTACCATAATTTGGATCATAAACAGTCTCAGCATTCAAAAACTCAACAATTGTATCAGCAAAGCCCAACGCTAACCTTGTTATAATACTTCGCTGAAGTTGCAAGTACAGTTCCAACTCCTCAGAATCTACTGATGAATAGGCTTGCAGTCCAGCGCCAGGAGCACCATCCCAAAAATCAAATTTCATATTATTTGGATAATATGGTTTTTGATTTTCTAAAAGCTCATCGATATGCCCCAAAAGAGAAAAACCAATTTTATTTAAAATGGCGCGCAAATTTCCAAAAACAAAACTGAATTTATCGCCACGAAGAATATGTAACAAACGCACAAGTTTTGGCGCAACTCCTTTTAATTCGGTTACTTGTTTTTGCAAAATTTCTTCTGATGTTATTTCAGAGGTTATGCCACTAGGCTCATCAACCAAACTTTGCGCTTTTGCGACAGTACTGGCAATTACTGCACACAAATTTGACCGCGCCAACAAAAGCACTCCCTCTTGCATTTTACGCGGAAAATCTTTTATTTTCGTTGCGATAAACTGCTCAAAACTTTTACCAATCTCATATGCATACTTAACAAGTTCATCATCCCAAAAAATCATCTTTCCTGCAGGTATATCTGTTATAAGCTGGTAATCTCCGGGAGCTTCCATAAATGGCTCTGCACAAAGAGAAGAGAGACACCGTTCCATCAAGAATATGCCACTTGACGGAAACTCATTTTCAGGTTTGTTTTGCAATTTCTTCCCAGGTATGTCATTTTTCAGCGCATTGTTAAATTCATTTAGTTTTGCTCTTAGATATCCAAAATTGACAGCAACTATATCCAAAATCTTTTGCGCTTCTTCTTTTCCGAACAGCGTCTCAACTCCATCCAAAAAAGCATCAAATTCTTTATCTGGCTCGAATATATCTTTATCTAGCCAAGTTTCGCCTTCCTTCCCAATTTCATTGCACACATTTGTTAAATCTCTAGAAAACTTTATGAATTCAGTGCAGTTTGGCTTTTCTTTTAGATTTTGTCGTGATAATTGTAATATGAATTTGTTTAAAAACGAGATGATACTACTTTCAGAACGAGTCGTAAAAATTGCATCCAAGTATCCTTGAAATAAGTTCATTAAAACGTTATATGCTGTTTGCTTATATGGGGATAAATTTATTGCTGGAAATGGCGTATTCATGAGTATTAATCGAAATTGTTGATAATTATCCAAAAATTCTTTTGGCAATGAACCTTTGAATGTGTACTCTATCAAATCATTTAAATCTTTGGGATCACCTGAAGTTCGCAGTGAATCAAACTTTTTTATATTCTTTTCAAGCTCAATTAATCCAAAAACATAATTCTTCATTTGAATATACTCGGCGCTATTTTGTGGATTTAATACTTCCGCTATGCTCTTTGATTTAACATCTGCTCGCATAGTCAACAGTTCCCTAGCCTTTAAAATAAGGTTCATATAAATTGTTCTAATAACCACACGTTGATACGATGATTTCAGAGTTTGTGTTAAATCACTATGTATTGAACTAAACCAAGATGCCGGTACAAATATTGACGAAAACTTCGCGCTATTTATTTGTTGCATCATAGAAAGCAACTGATTTGAGCAATCAGCTAATATTTCATTACCACTTAGCTCGAGGCTTTTATATGTTAAATCGCTCGCATTTTTTATGAGCGATGAAATCTTGTATAAAGATGGATATATTATCTGCTTACTCTCCTTCAATTTATCGCTAGTGCTGAGTAAGCCATAGCTACCAATAACAACAAAGGTAGCTGTTGAAATTTTGGCTATTAAAATAGATTTGTTAGCTTGATTTACCTTTGTTTTCATCGGGGATGCCAGACCTTCTTCGGTAAATACCTTCTTGAGCAATAAATCTTCAAAAAAGAAAATCTTTTTCACTGTTTCTTCGTTATATGATGCGGAAATGCTCCCGACTTCATTTATATCCGCATCCGGTGTCCCTACTATTGCCATTGCATCATTCTGCACTAAATCGCCATCAAACGATAGTAGCGGCATCATTTTGCTGTCGCCAGTAAAGTAAAAACCTCGAAAGAAAAATTTCTCATCCACAGATGACGATTTGAATATCGCGTCAATGTATATACCCAGCGCTTCTTTAATCGTTAACAATTCGCTTGGAAAAACAAAAATACCATCTCGTGTTAATGAAATAGAGTTGCTAGAAAATATTTCCATCCTTATCTCGTTCAGTTCGTTTTCAAACGTAGCAAATCCTTCATCAAGCATTCGCGGAGAATACGGAATATCAACAGAATACGGAGACGACCAACCGAGCATATTGCCACGATTTCGCACAGGAATTTCTGAACAAAAACTTTGAAATCCAGGAACAATATCTGTTTTTGTTACAACAATGTAAATTGGTAAACGCATTCCTAAATAGTTTTGCGCAAAACTTAATTTTCTTGCGATATATTGCGCTCGCTTTTTTATTTCTTCGATTGGCAATTTTGACTTTCCATAAAGCTCGTCTGCTGGGATAGTCAGAACTATGCCGTTTAAGGGACGAGCGGAACGATATCTGGAAAACATATTTAACACAATATTCCAACTGTTCTCATCGGCATTAAATCCAGTTTTTGGAAGGAATAAAGCGCCTTTTATATCAATAACAACGCCATTCTTTAAAAACCACCATGTACAAGGCGGATTTTCGCTTTCATCATCGTATATTTCATCGTGCGTAAATCCACTCATAAGCGATGACTTACCTGAATTTTCGGTACCAATTATCATATACCAAGGTAATTTATACTTATATCCAGTTCCAAGAGACGTTTTCAAAAAATCCAATGCTTTAAAAAATGACTTAACTATGCCATTAACCCTAATGTAGCCCTTAGAAATTAGGTAACTATTCAGCCATTCGCCAATTGGTAAGGGGTGCGAATTGTTCACATTTTCCGGGATTGCAATCTTTGGCTCATCTCTCATTGCCGATGGGGGAATATCGATAACTTTTCGTGCTTTCATTTCGGCTCGCTTTATAGAAAGCAATGTAAAGACCGTCACCAGCAACATTGCAACGAATGCAACCGACAAAACTAAAGCAATAATTACAGGAAGAGAAAAGCCACCGTCTCTCAGGCTATTTGTCACATATTCGAAAATATTAGCCAGAAACACCGTCATATCAATGCTCCTTGCCGTGTTTGCTCTGCTATTTTTGCCAAGATTTCGCCAATATCATCAGTAATGTCTGACCAAACAAAGTATGAAATAATTACATATGCAAAGACCACACCCAAAACGCAATATGTCCAAAATCTATAATCCGGCAATTGTGAGTTATCATTTTCGATATAGGTATAATCGTAGCATGATTCAATCATATGCGATCGTCCTGGAAAATATAGTCTGGCGGATTTAGTGCTTAGCATTGAATATAGACGATCTTTATACCATCCGATGTGCTTATCTGCATTTTCAATATCACGATATCTTCCTTTGAATCCAAGGCTTAATGCCATTAAATATAAAAATGCAATTTCTTCATTATCGAGCTCCGTAACAATCTCATCAAGCATTGAAAAAAATTTATCTCCAGCAATTTCTGTTTGGAATAATTGCTTTTCTAGTAATGTATATCGCCAAAATTTCGCACCCTCCCATTGCAAATTCAAAAATATTTCATCTGCTAATATTGCCATGATATATTTCACATCACCCACAAACTTCGGATTTATGCGAGACTTCGAATGTATCGTATACGTAACATTTTCAATTATTGCTATCATTTTTTTCTGAATACCTACAACGAGCCCTTCTACTTCACTATTTTCGTTTTCATCATTACCATCTTTCACTGGAGCGAAAAACATACTAAGTGCTTTTTCTTTCTGCCGTAAAAGCTCATAATAGAAAGCTTGAAAACCGTGAACTAAAGCACTATCACTTGCCCGAAAACTCATTTGTTACCTCCACGAGGCATGTATAATGTTATTTCACTCGGGTGCACAGTAGTTTTGTTTCCAGGATTAAAAATATGCAAGTTTTCCTCAGCTTGCATAAAGTTCCTATCTATCTCTATTTCAAATAACACAACGCCAATTCCAGGCAAAATTTTTGATACCATATCTTGACTCAAAATGTCACGCTTACATCCTTTTATGCGCTTATTCCTGACTTTTTCTAATGCAAAATCTGACACTATAATCGCTTCATTCATCCAAATTTCCACATCAGAAACTGAAGCATTATCTGCTCTGATACCAACATAAATTTTTTCTGATGAGTAACTCTCAATATCATCAACGGACATATAGCGATAGAAAAATCGTTCTTTCTTCTTAAAAGAAGAAACCGTAAACCCACGTTCTATAGAAGATAAGTAGTGTTCAATCAAATTGATTACACTATAAAGACAAGAATCTATATCAGTGTGGTTATACGGTTGCATTACCGGGATTATATCAGTAGGGATTAACACTGAAACTGCCCCCAAAACCCGTGATAATTCTTTATAAAGCTCATATGGTCGCACTTCGTTGCTATAAACTAAAGCCTCAAATCCCGGCATTACAGTTATAATCTGCTCCAGTATCCGCTTACAGTCAAAAACAGAAGCCTCAGATGCCGAGTACTTCATCTTTTCTGACAAATACACTGCCTTTTCCCTAATTGAAATAGCTAGTCTCTCACATCTTTCCCAAAGTGGAAAGTGACGTTCTATAAAAAAGCACGGTGGCGTCCAGTTTTTTATCTGAAAAACGCCATCCAGCCTAATTATTTTACATAGCGGAAAACCAATGCAAAGTTCAGGAATATGGTCTCCAACATATAAAAAAGCGTTCGGAAACAGACGAGGAATCCGTATTTCATTTTCCTTAATATTGTCATCCGAAACTAAATCACCATCTACAGAATAATACCTCGCTGGGCTTCCTAAAATTGGCGAAACGTCATCTGAGCTTTCTGCGATAACTAAATAAATCGTACATTCATTTTGTCCACTTTCCATAACTGCGTTAAGATTTATCTCAAGTGGCTTTAGTGACATTTTTACTGTAGAGCTATTTTGTGGTGGGAAATAACTAAAAATCATCCCATCAGGAAAAACCGCCTCAATTTCACGAATGCGATACAATCCTTCGCTTAGAGCTACGGGATCTGTTCGCAAATGCCTAACGCCGAAATGATTTGATGATAGCAACTTTAGCTGGCTAGCCAACACACGAAAATTCCGCAAATCGTTTTGCTGAAAGTGATGTTGTGACAACAGCATGCCTTCGTGCCAATTTATATTGTATGGTATTGGAACTACTTTTTTACTGCCATTTGCCATAATCTTTTCCTTACATTGGGCGAGAATAGACCGTCCAAGTCTAGTTTATAAGATTTTATGGAAATTTGTTAAAAAATCGTTAAAAACACGATTCATCGTCAAGCATCATTTATTCGCTTTTCTCAGATAGTATATCTATCTTAAGCTGAGCATCTTTCAGTTTTTTTTCACAAATTTTCTTTAGTTCCGAACCTCGCTCAAACGCTTTGACAGCATCTTCCAATGGCATTCTCCCATCTTCTAATTTTTTGATAATTCCCTCAAGCTCAACAACGGCTTGCTCAAAAGTTAATTCCGACACGACAAAGCTCTGACACGACACCTTCGTCAAATTGTACACCTAAAATGGTCTCGGATCCATAACAAAACGCTGAAGTCTTATATCTGCAGCTTTTTGACGTCTGGGTTCATTGGCTAATTTGACTTTAATCAAAATAACAAGCTCCACAATCTCATCCCCCATTCCATTAGATGATGTAATTTCACCAATTATTGGTTTATCTTGAATCCACGGAAGTCCTGTTTTGTTTTTTGAAGAACGCGATTCCATAAATCCACCTAAAACAGCAACCTCACCGTCTTGTAATTTTAGAATTGACGTAACTTCTCGTACTTCTGTAACTGGAACTTCTGATTGTGCATAATCACCTGCATTGCTTTTGCCGTTCGCTTTCATTACTATATCAACAGCAGGATCCTTTACATGACTGGAAAGTCGAGTGAGAGTTGGTCTTAAAAATAGTGTTATTGTATTATCACTCATATCAATCGATGGTTGCACAAACATAACTAATCCAATTGGTACGGTCTGTATATCACTAGAAACCGAAACATCCATATTGTCATTTCTCGCTGATGTATAAATTTTGTCATAATTTAAGCGAAAATATACGTGATTTTGAGCTACTTTTAAAACTGCAGCCTGATTGTTCATAGCGGTAATTCTTGGGTTTGAAATGGTTCTAGTTGAACCAAATTCTTCAAGAAGTTGTAATACCGCCTTAATATCATCCTTCTTACTATTAGCGCCCCCAAATGGTCTAGATGTTGTGAAACTCACAATGCCATTTTTTGCTAAAACACCTACTCCATTAGCTGAATTTTGACCAAATTGGCTGTTGACGCTAAGTCTCGATCCGACAATTCCCCAATCAATACCACGTCTATATTCATTGTTCAGCGTAACTTCGATAATTTTTGCTTCAATCAAAACCTGGCTTGTAATTGATCTTTTCACTTTGTCAATATATTCTCTGACACTACGTTGAAACTTAGAACTTGCAAATACACTCACAATTCCAGACTGTTTATTGATTGAATATTTAAATCTGTTTTCTTCGTCGCATCCCAACATAATTTTCAAAGCATCATCTAACTCTTTCCAAAAATCGCTTTTTGTTTTAACAACAACGTTACTATCAGGATGAGCTGTTTTTTTCTTATCATCCTTTTCTGTAGTAGCCACCTCGGTTTCTATTGATATCTTATTTTCACTATCACGTGAAAGATTTAAGAATTGCATATCATAAATCTCAGAGTAAGGCTCATCGACAACAACTTTTACCACTCCGTTAGTGACGGTATATCTCAAATTCGCCATATCACAAATAGCATCCAGTATTTCTATAAATGGTTTATTATGAGCTCTAAAAATAAGTTTCGATTTAATTTCAGGTGCCATTTGAAAATTTATATTTAGTTTTTTCGCAGTTTCGCACAGCACAGATCGCACAGATAGATTTTCATTCAATACCAATGAAACATTTTGTTTTAAATTGTCCGGAATTTCAGGTAGTTGTTTGGGGGCAATATTTTTTGACGGTATATCTTGTTCATCTTCAATTGGCGCCATCATTTGACGTACAACAGAGTGGTCTAACTCTGAAGATGCATACTTGCCTTTGACCATCTTGTCACACCCTGCCAAAATTACACAGACGAGCAACAAACTTTTCCACAATCTCATATTGGCTCGAGATTAAAGGTTTCTTAATAAAATATTATTACAATTTTTCTGCCACCGGAAAGTTGATTTTAGTGATGCTAATACACGACATCTTTAATTGGTTATTTCCTAAAAAGTGCCTGATGTGCGGTATTGAGGTTGCACCTGATTCAATGTTTTGTTTAAAATGTTTTTCAAAAGTTACATTCATTGACTATCCATTTTGCGCAACTTGCGGAAAAATGCTTGAGAGTTCCTACGGAGATTTTACTGATGATTTTTTGTGTGCCACCTGTCAAACATATCCTAGATATTTTGGTAAGGTAAGATCACTATTTCAGTATGATGATATTTCGAAGAATGTTGTTATGAAGATAAAAAATCATGCCGATAGCTTTGTTGCTAGAACATGTGCAGTAATGATATTTTCAAGATATAAAGATATTTTTAGGCAAGCGGATTGCTTAATTCCTGTTCCTTCACATTGGAGTAGATTGTTAAAACGAGGTTTTAATCCAGCAGATATTATAGCAATTGAATTTTCTAAAATTACTAATTTACCTGTATATACAATCTTAAAAAGAACCAAAAAAACTAGTTATCAAAAAGGAAAAAATATTTGTGAACGACTTAATAATGTTAAAAATGCATTTTCTTGTCCCAAGAATAATGAATTGTTAGGAAAAACCATTATTTTAGTTGATGATGTTATGACGACAGAAGCGACATTAAACGAATGTGCAAATACTCTCAAAAATTATGGATGTTTGAAAGTTTTTTGTTTGACCATAGCTTCAACACCATCATATAAAAAATATTTTTAATATTTTTTTTGTTTTTATGTTAGGGACTGTGAAATATGTAAAAAAAATTTGTGCCCAATGTTATCCACATGTAACATGGAAGATATTTAAGTCATACAGTTAGTTATTAACATATTGTGGATAACTTTGTGAATATGTTAATAAGTTTTTAATATACGTTAATAACTTTTTGGAACTTAAGAAATTGGGGAATTTTTTGAGATTTATTCACAACTTGTTAACAACAAATTCTCAGCATCTTGTTGAAAGATAATACCCTTAGCAAGCTTGATTTTACAGTCTTCATAAAGATTTTTAAAATGTTCTTTTTCGGCTTGCTCATTGAGTTGAAAGTGATTGTATCCCATACCTATCAGTTCTTTTAGTTTAGGCGATATTTTTAGGATTTCAGCTATAATTGTCCGTCCTGTACCGCTTTTTTTTCGTACTAATCGTTGGGCAATTATTGAAATAATATTTTCAGATATTAACGAATTTGGAATTTCAAATTCACGCAATCTCGAGATCGCTCCAAAGCTGTTGTTGGCGTGGACAGTTGTTAAGACTAAATGTCCGGTCATAGATGCGCGAATTGCCATTTGCGCTGTTTCTTTGTCTCTGATTTCACCGATAAGAATAACATCCGGATCTTGTCGCAATATCGAGCGAACTCCATCTGCAAAACTTATAACTCCCGCAAGAATTTCGGTTTGTCTAATACCGGCTATTTTATATTCTATAGGATCTTCAAGCGTCATAATATTTCTACTTTTTTTATCCATCGTTTCGATTAGAGAGTATATGGATGTTGTTTTTCCAGAACCTGTTGGGCCACAAAATATGATCATGCCATTTGAAAATGTGCAAATTCGTTTTAAATAATCTATCTGTTCCGGCAGAAATCCAATTTTATCAATCAAAATCATTGATTTATCTTTGTTTAAAATTCTAATCACTATGTTTTCGCCAAATAATGTCGGATGAGTAGATACGCGAAAATCAGTATTAAATTTCCAAAAACTACCAGATTGAGGTCTTCTATTTTCAGAAATGTCAAGTTTAGCTATCACCTTTATTGATATGCTGATTTGTTCGAAGTTATCTATATCCAAAGTTTTGTAATTTTCCAGAATGCCATCGATTCTAAACATTATTTGTAAAATTTTTTCGAATGGAGTTATGTGAATATCGGATGCTGATGAAGAAATTGCTTTCAGAAGAATTTGTTCTATATTTAAGCTTTGTTGATTGGCGATTTCTTTAAATTTTTTCTTAATTTTTGATCGCGAGGCGATGTAGTATAGCACCTTTGCACTTTTTGTTTCATCACACAGGGCAAGATCGTATTCTATATGATTTTTTGCTTCTATATCATCTGGAGCACTAATTGCAATTTTTACGGCTTTGTCTGATATTTCAAATGGAAGAGCCATAAATGGCTCGAAAATAGAATAATTAAATCCACCGCATTCTGAAAATTCTGAAAGATCAGTATATTGCAATTCAAAGAATTCAGATTTTAATTTAGCAATATCCTCTTCGTCATATTCGCCAGAGCTGATGAGGACATCGCATATATAGGATTCTTCATCAGACTTATTCTGCGCGATTTCGTATAAATCTTCATCAATTATTTTCTTTTTGTGAAGAAATGATAGGAATGACACTATCCGACCAATGCAACTTGTGTCATCATCCCCATGTCTCCTGCGATAGAATTAGCTAGTTGTATCATTCGCATTTCTCCAAATTCCTTTGCCATATCTTGAGAAATTTTTTGAGCACTAGCTTCCTGAATTTCTAGTTCATCCTCTTCATCTGGAGTTTTTTCTATGTCTTCGTCCGCATCTATTTGCTGGTTACAGTTTTCCACAGCGTTTGATGATTCAGAAGAATCGTGTGATATTGTCATAACTTGACCTGCAGGAGTTTCTGAACCGTCATACGCTAATAGAACACTATTATCGTCGTTTGTATCAGATTCATCTTCTATACTCATTTGCTGATAATATGGATCATCAACGATCATCCCATCTTGAATAAAAAATGGGTTCATTAAGACTGCTAGAAAGGATAACATTGTAAAACCTCAAAGAATGTATTCTTGTATTAAGGTTATAAAAAAGTAGTTAACGAATGGTTAACATGCGGTGAATTTTGCAGATTATGCCTTGTTAATTTTTTTTGTTAATTTCTTTGAAATAAATAGTATCACAAGTGAAAAAGTTGCAAATGCAGAACTTGCGATGAACGAATGGCGCGGAGAGTAGGTATCAGCAATGTATCCTGCCATAGATCCTCCTGCTAGCAATGATAATGCACATACTAGATTAAATATACCTATTCCTGTGCCTTTCAAATCCGTTGGAACTATATCGATAATTTTTGCAGGAAATATACTTTGTGTAATTCCAATATACATTCCCAGACATAGAAGAGCTAATCCCATTACTATTATGTTTGTGCCAAATATAAAAAGTATATCTGATAGCAGGAAGACTATAATGCCAAGAATAAATATATTTTCTCGACTTTTAATCTTGTCTGAGATTATTCCTGCCGGTAAAGATATGAAGCTATTTCCAATTTGATATATTATCATACAGATAGGAGCAATGTGTTTTGGTAATCCAAGAGCTTCTACTACATATAAAATTACGATTGATTCAGAAACTTTTGAAATCATATATGTACAAGCAACTCCTATCAGTATCCAATATTCCATACCGAGGTTCTTTATATCATTTATTGTTATTTTTCTATATTTAAAACGCTTTACAACGACAGTTCCTTTTGTAGTTGACGGTTTTTTATCTTTTACGAAGATGGCAATCAGCCATACAGCAAAGAATGATGGGATTGATGCCATCCAGAAGACGAATTGGAAATTTTCTCCAGATTGTTTGAAAAGAATTGTTGCCAAAATAGAGCCAATGACTGCTCCAAATGCGGCTAGTGATTGTCTCATACCAAAGCAAGTCGCTTTATATTCTTTTGGAGCCCAGTCTCCTACTATGGCATCCCTAGGAGTTGATTGCAAACCGTTGCCTATACGTTCAAGAATTTTTGCCTGGAAGAGTGGCCAATAGGTTGTGGCAATAGCCTCCATTGGTTTTGCCATGAACAAAAAAATCGATCCAATTAGCAAAATCAACTTACGGTTCATGAGAAAATCACTCATAATTCCGGAAAATATTTTCATTACGAACGAAAATGCTTCAACAGCACCATCAAGAAGTCCAATCTTGGAAAAATCAATATGCAGCTGTTCATGGAGATATAATCCGAACAGGCTGAAAATCATCAGCGTTGATGTATTGATAAGAAATGATACGATTCCAACTATTTTGATAGTTCGGGGTATTTTAGAAAATACTTTTATCATCTAGCGTCTGAGGTTTATGTCTGCCAATGTAATAATCTAAAGATTGTCACACACAAATCTGCAGGAGGTCAAGCACTAAATAAAAAAAGGATTGACAAACAAATTAATAAAAACGCTCTCAGATACTGAGAAGCAGGGCAATTGAGAACTCTAACATTTGTATAGATTTACTATAGCACTTGGTTTTTCTGTGCAATCTGGCAAGGTAGTATTGTAACACTGAATTATAACCTTCTACTAAACAAGTTTCAGATTTGCTGATGACGTGTTTGATATCAGCATCCGCACAGATGTCCTTGCCACATATAAT
>CADBQC010000004.1 GCA_902796745.1 uncultured Pseudomonadota bacterium | reverse complement strand
TTTGAATGGAAAGAAATGGGATTATCGCCAAAAGACCTGGATTTTATTTCAGGAAAAGAACTAGCGGCCAAAGAGATATCTCTTGCCTTTGGAGTTCCCAACATACTTGTTGGATCAATGAGTTCTGCAACGTTTGCGAATTATAAAGAGGCACGATACAACTTTTGGGAGGAAACTCTGATACCTCTTCTGAATATTGTAACAGGCGAATTTTCAAGTTGGCTTCAAATGATTTTTAAGACAGATTTGCAATTATGGTATGACTTAGATTCTATATCAGCTCTCACAAATAAACGTGAAGTTGAATGGCGTAAAATCAATAACGCTGATTTCCTTACCCAAAATGAAAAGCGCGAAGCCTTCGGGTATACTCCGCTGGATGAGGCAAAGTAACCAACACCATTTGTATATTGTTCGATGGAATAATAAAAAAAATTTTGGGTACCATGTGACAAAAATGTGACTTTGAGATAAAAATGTTTTTGTTTTTCCTAAAAAGAGATAAATATCTTTCGGATAAATTTAAAATTTGATAGACTGAGTGTATAGATCAGATCTTGTTTTGGAAGTTAGAGAAAATGAATAGAGCACAGTTATTGGTAACAATGGCAGCAACGGCAGTTGTGGTTTCAGCTTGTTCTTGCACTTGTGATGTAGAGAATACAAATATCAAACCTGGTACGCCTGAAGATTTTGCAGCGAATACCCCGAATGTGGTCTATTTCGATTTTGATAAATCGAATTTGACAGATTCGGCTAAAAAGCGCGTCGAAGCCCAAGCTGCTTGGCTAAAGACGTATAAAGACAGCAAAGTCACAGTTGAAGGGCACACTGACGTGCGTGGTACTGCTGAATACAACATGGCGCTCGGAGAAGCTCGTGCAAATTCAACAGCTAAGGAGTTGCGTAATCAGGGTGTTGAAAGCGAGAGAATTTCGACCGTTTCTTATGGTAAAGAAAGAGTCGTTGATTCTGGAACATCCGAGATGGCTCACGCGAAAAACCGTCGCACAGTTTCTGTCGTTGGTTAATATAGTATATTTCCGGGATTTGTGTCTAAAATCCCGGAAATCTTAAAAACAAGAATGAAGATCACAAATTTCGTTGGTATATCGAATACTAAAAAAACACTGATGAGGATGTCAGCTGTCGCTGTCGTTCTTGCTTACCTTGGGTACCACGCTGTTTCAGGAGATAGTGGTGCCGTGGCATACATACGTCTTAAGAAGATTGTTGCGGAGAAACAGGCAGAACTTGACTCTAAGAAAGATGAATTCAAAAGTCTAGAGCAAAAAGTTAAGTTACTGAGTGATAAAACCCTCGATCTAGACCTCTTGGATGAACGATGCAGAGCAATAAACAACCTGAGTGATGCCAGTGATTGTATCGTAAAGGTTTATTAAAGCAATCCTGCAATAAAAATAGCTATTCCGACAATTACAAGCGTAACAATTCCGCACTTTTTAGGAAATGAAATAACAATTTCTTTGTGTTTTTTCAGCATTTTGAAATAAAGAAATGTTGGAAGGAAAATGGCTAAAACAGCTAGGATCATGCCCGAAACTCCTAAAATCTTGATAAATGCGTTAGGGACACAGATTGCGACTATTGCTGACGGCAAGATTGTAATCAGTGCGGAAGGTACTTTGCCTATTGTTCGGTTCCACTCATCAAAAAGGGCAATTCCGACACCTATTATTGAAGTCAGCAAAGCTAATAATGAAATTATCCAAAACATGTTTTTAAGATAAGGCAAATTTGAAATATGTGATAAGCACATGATCATTTCTGAAATTTCAATATCGCCATGCGTCATTTTTCCAAAGAGTGCAGGGTCATTGTTGTATATGATTAAAATCGTGCTACAGAGCCACAATATGTATACGATAGCAGGAATTATGCTACCAAACAGGCATGCTTTTTTGATGATGTTGCGATCGTTGTTGACAAATTTTGTTAACGAATGCAGTGATCCCTGAAATCCAAATGAGGTAAAAATTATTGGTAGAGCTAAGGTGAATGAATCTAATGACAGCTTCTGTGCTCCGGGAATTTTTAATTCTCCTAATCCAGATTTTAGTAACATTCCGAGCGTCACTAATATGAATACCGATATCAAACATATAAACAATGCCTTGTTTATTTTGCTTATCAAACTATTTGAAAAGTAGAGCAACAATATAGTTATGGCAGAAATCAAAACTATCAGACATTTCAAATCCACTGTTAAAAACACATTCAACAAAGATGCCAAACCGTGAAGATACGCAGCTATCAGTGAATATGACAAAAGTTTCAGTGAAACGCTTCCGATTTGTGATGCAATTTTTCCGCTGAAGTAAGTTCCGACATCTTTTAAAGAGAAATCCGATTGCGAATAAATATTCAATTCTGACCTGATAATCGAGGAGAAGTACGCAACCCATATGAATGCAATCATCATCGCACATCCAAATAAGAGCCCGTATTTCGCTAAAACTAATGGCAAAGATAACATGCCGGAACCTATCGCTGTTCCAGCTAAAAGAGAAATCGCACTTAACTGCTTTTTCATAAAATCACCTATAAAAACTTAACAAACACCAACTAGTGCCATTTTTATAGGAACAACTCCGTAAATACAGCACTAGAACTATACACAAACGGTATAATAATAGTAATCCATATCTCGCATCGAACAAAATTAACCTACGTCTTATTATATAATGAATGTCTGAAATGACTTCAAAATTTTGATGAGAGCTAAATCATTGTGTTGCAAAAATG
>CADBQC010000003.1 GCA_902796745.1 uncultured Pseudomonadota bacterium | reverse complement strand
CGGGGGAGACACTTCAAAAGGTTCTTCCGACACACCGATGTCGGTCAGGGTGGCTTTGACCCGATCGTCTGGCATGGAATAGCGCTGGGTCAGATACCGCAAAGCCGCGCCCAGCTCCGTCTGCACAAACAAAGAGCATATTTTTGACCGAGATGAGTTTTACCGTCAGACCAAATAAAATCAAAGTGGAATGGGATCGCACTTTGTTGGTACGAGCCTACCTAAAGATCGCGTAATACCTGAAGACCCAACATCGGTAGGACATTGACTGCTTTAAGCCTTCATCTAACGACTTTCCTTGCCACGTTCTCCATGGAGGTTTTACACCGGCAGGTTGAGATCGCCCTGTATGCTGTATAAGTAGATTAGCGAACCTTAGCATGATATAGAGTGATTCAGGATGGAAAAGAAAGGCTTATAAGCAGAATCCACACTGAAGTCTATATTAAATGGTTGCGGGGGAAAGATCCTTATCCCCGATACAGACCAGGCTACCTATTTTGTATGGCTATTGCCAGTCACAATCGACATTGTGATAGCTATATCAGCTGTTAACCGAAGGGTTGTAGGTTCGAGCCCTACCTGGGGAGCCACAAAAAAGCACGCAATAGCGTGCTTTTTTCATGCTCATTTTCACCCATTCGCCAAAAACGGCTGTTTTTTGGGGTTACTACCCCATTTTCTACCCCATATTTTCCCCTGATACTTGTATGCTGCTCCCGTATATGACCTGTTTTTTGCCCCCATTGATCATCTTTACGGGTAGCATGCTGTAATCACTTCGACCCCTATGTCGGTAATGTCTTTTGTGTCTTTTGCATCTACTTCTCATAGTGAGTGCACATTTTTGCTTTCCACCTTCGATCTCACAATAATGAAGCGAATTGATAGACTGTCTGTTTTTGCAGAATGATGGTCATAGTCTTTCGACTTTTTCAGGATTGGACGCAACCCAAATAGAGCGATTACTACGAAAAAAACAGGAAGCTGTTTAGAATAGATAGAGCGAGTAGAGCTATTCAACCGATACTATTACGAGTTGGTTGAACTTGATCAAAGAAGCTCCTACGTCAAAAGCAATAAAGCTGTTGATCGAGCGTGTTGAATTGATTCAGAACGGCAAAAAGATAGACCTTAGGGTGGAATCCACACTAATGTCTATACAAAAAATGGTTGCGGGAGAAGGACTTGCTCTCACCACGGGCTCGGACAGGGGACCGAGCGCCCGGAAAAAGCTCCTGTGGAGCTTTTACGCGAGGTCGGGCGAAGCCCATGGGAAGGCTTTTGGGCCCCATCGGGGCCCAATTCACTACCGTGCCCTTCAAGTCCTTCTTTGAACAAGAGATATAAAAATGACCCACCGAATGGTGGGCCATTTTTCTATGGAAAAGGTTGCGTTTTGATAGAAAAAAGCTTAGGGGGTCATCGTCTGTTCAGGGGGGTAAACGACATAGCTCGGTGTTTTCATTTTTCGATATTGAATTTGGTCGGCAATAAGAACGGAAGTATCTTATGAAGATCATCAAAGTCATCAATGAAGAACACCCATTCTTTACCGTGGGGATCCATATTATTCGGGTTTACCGCGATAGTACGTACTTTTGCCCTGTGGACATAAATGTCATTGTCCGAATTTCCGACGAAAGCAACCTCCGATGCTGAAAGTCTATAATCACGCATAATCTTCTCCACGAACTTTCTCTTTCCGTCGAAATCGAATTTAGTTCCCCGGATTTCATTCAACAGCCCGTTATTATAGATGAAGACGTTAGAACGAATATCCTTAATCAAGGGCTTATCCTCTTCCGGAATAGCCTCGTCGATAAATGTATTAACAGATCCAGAACAAATGAAAACCGACACTCTGAGTTCGTTTAACTGATTCAAGACCTCGTGGAACCCCTTGATAAGAACCTGTGACCTTGCCAGCTCTCGAACCTGATTCTCCGTTAATCCCTTTTTCTTAAAGTACTCTTCTGTAAGCTGACACCACTTAGAGTGTGAAATCTCCTGAGATTTATACTGCTTGAGCAATTCCACACACAGATTGTTGGGGTCACCAAGCAACTCCCAGATTTTCTGCCATGAAGATTTCTGATTTTGGTTTACTGTAAGCGTTCCGTCAAAGTCAAATACTACAGCTTTTATATCCGAAACCGGAATCCGAACTAACATGTTTTTCTCCCTGTTTTTGTAAATGGTTTTCATGGATAACGATTCACCATAGCCACCAACCAACTCATTACTGCAGTTGAGTTCTCTTTCAATTTTCTTAATGTCAGAAATGCTTGCGACATGGAATTCGTCCTTCGACCCAACATGGTTGATCGTTTCATAGGCCTCCAAAGTCGCGCTGTTTATTTTAGTCTTATTAGTAAGGCCCTGAAGTGTAATTCCTTTCAGCTGGCGATAATAGAACATCTTGTAGCCATTAATCTGATAGCACGGAATCTCTGTGTGGCTACACTTTTTCGCTCTATATACGTCACTAAACAGATCTTCGCAAAACATAGAATACATAAAATGCATACAATTGTTTGCAGCGAAGATTTGCCGTTCTTCTTTGTGTTCTGTTTTATTGACTCCCCAATCGCAAATAGCCTTTACGATTATGAAATCAGTCCTATCTACGAGGCTAATGCAGGCACCTGTGCCTTCCATTTCCCCACCAACAACCTGAAGGTCCGTTTGTTCTTCATATAACTGAAGGAGATCTTTCTTGAATCTCGAAGAATTAACCAACTTCTCTCCTGTCAAAATAGCACCAAAGTGAACTGCTGTTTTATAGTTACTCCTCCAAGAATCGGTAGCGGACCTGCAAATATCAACGATTTTGCCATTTACCACGACGGCTTTATTACGGTTTTCCGTAGATTCCTCATTGACCTTGACAACCTCATAAGGCAACACCTGTTCCGAAATCAGGATATCTCCTATGTTCTGTTTGTCAGGATCAATACCAAAGGCTATGCCTGCAAGAAATACTGCTCTAAAGTTAATCTGCTCGTTCAAATGAATAAGCAAATCTGTAGAAGAACACGTCCTGGTTGAGCCCTGATTGGGTAGATGAAGGTGCATAATATTATAGCGGCCCAAATGAGCACATACCGCAAATACATTCGCAGTAATGCCTTTAATCTTATACTTAGATACAAGGTTCTGGTCTTTGTAATACTCCTCGAGAGCTTCGCATTCGTACTGGTTAGCGGTAACAATTAAGAAAATACCGTTACCCTGAAATTTCGATAATTTCTGTGGTGTAATTTCGGAAAGGGAATCTCTGTTTATCATATGTAATCCTTTCTGTGCAAATGCCTTTTGTGCACTTTTATTAAAATAACGATAACCTACTATTTTAATTATACTATACGGTTACTTTTTTTCAATATTCAAAATCTCCATAAAGATAGTGGCAAAAGTAGACACGATTACAAGACAGCCCTCCAATCAATGGAGGCGTCAAATGGATCGTATACGAGAAGGTAGTGCTTGGCGTGACCAATGATCTCATCAGTATTGCTCACATGTTTTCCCCCTCTTATCCGTTTTTGTACAAAACAAAATGATCAAATTTCCGCTTTCTGAATGGGATGGTAATTCCCAATTCGTTGAGCTTCCGGGTAATGAAATCATTATAGGCCCGATAAAGATCGCTGAGATTCACATATAGTATGCCGCTCGTCACCATCGTCACCAACGAGCAGATGCACCTCCTAGAATCTCGCTTCGGCGTCAACGCCTGGGAGGGTATCTGAACTGATAACGGCTGAAAACAGGTCGGCACACCGAAAACCGGTGTGCTGACATTCTTATAGCGCGATCAAAATGCGATAGGTATGTGTTCCTTATTAGAGAGAGATTGATCAGATATACCACCCAATTGATACTGATCGTCAAATACCCATCTTCGAATGCGTAATTCTGAAAGACCATCGCAATATCGCGATCTTTGGGGGCTACGTCGTTGACCAATTTGCCTTAGATGTATAGTTCGCCATCGGTGATCTCTTCGAGACCGGCGACCATTCGGAGGGTGGTAGATTTACCGCAGCCGGAGGGATCGACGTAGACTATAAACCCCTTGGCGGCGATTTCGAGATTGAAATCATCACGGGGGTGACCTTCTATCACAAAAAGAGGATTATTGCTTATTCTCTTGCATTTCAACCTCAATTTCACTGCTTTCAACAACGGATTCAATTACAGTGCGTATCGGTTCATAAATTAGTATGTCCTGATTTATAGCCTCAAAACTAACAGCTAATGAATACTTCGCTTTAAAAAAGCCTCCCCAACCTTTATGACCACGAACCGCAATGCAAAAAGCATCACTCAATTGATTGGATTTGATTATACACCAATCCTTTTGAAGGGTACCATTTTTACGTGAATATCCCTCTGCTGCTCCTCGATTAGTTGCCTCTCCGAGCACCCAGTTAAAATCTCCATCATCGTCAATAATAGAGCCTGTTTCAAAGATACGACGAGCAAATGTTTCTGCATTCTCTCCGATTCGACTACAGCACCAGTCTAACCATGTTGATAAATATCCTTTAACGTTGCGCCGAGTTCGGCGAGGATTCGCTGCATAAGACAGGGTAACTTCAACCAAAATATCATAATCTTCACCAACACTAGATAATTCTTCCGGTATTGGAACTTGAAAAATATGCGCTTCATCATCTCCAAGTTCCATAGTCGACGGTGTTACTAATGTTATTCGATAATCGTCATTGTGAGTAGCACGTTCGACATCTGGAACACCATATCCTATATGGCGTAGTTTGGAAACGCATTCTTCTTTACTGACATCATTAGTATTCTTGGGCCAACGGGCAGATTGGGCAATTAATGCCCTATATAACAACGCAGGTGATTCTGGCAAAACCTTTTCAATCTGTGATGCAATGTAGGTGACTTTTGGCACTGAAAAAGAAGTGCCCACTTCATCACAAGCAAAAGAAGGACCTTCAGGAGATTTACGAATTAGTTCCGGACATACTTCAGGAGGAGTTGTTAGTTGAGGAGGGACACTTCCTTTAAT
>CADBQC010000002.1 GCA_902796745.1 uncultured Pseudomonadota bacterium | reverse complement strand
TGCGCAAATTTCCAACATTTTTTTACTCATCTAACCATACTTTCTCCACAGATTACCATATCATTTATTTACCAGCTTGCCAATCCCAGATTTTGGGTGTCTATCTTGAAAGCCTGGGGATGCAATTCGATGTTTTCTTGGCTTTTTAATATAACTTCTAACTTAGCTTTTAGATAATTCGTTTCTTCATCAATATTCCCGATAACGAGATATGGAGATCTTTGCGGAATTTTTACTATTGTGTCATCTCTCAATGCTTCTCCTTCTTCTTCATTTCCATATACCAAAGCCAAAGCGTTCCTAGGCATATCGTTTATATTTGACAATACAAACGACTGGTACTCTAGCCCGTTGTGTTCCAATATCCCTACTAAATCAATATTGTAATAAAGCGTTCCATAAATCGGGGTTACAATCAAACGAATTAATTTTGCCACTATTGTATCCGCCAATGTTGGAATGAACGAATTTGCATTGTATTCGTGACATTTGAACCCAACTTTTCGAGGTTCTCGCACTGTAACAAAATTATCGCCATAACGCACTGAAGGTGAAACTGTCAAAAGAGAAGTAGTGTCAGATTTTAAAACAGGGGTGTCATATAATGCGAAACCAAAAGATTTTGATAACTTAGTTAAATTAATCATAACGCTTCTGTTCTTGTCGGTTATGGCTACTGGCTCAATAATTCCAGCTAGAATTAGATTGTTTCTCTGCTGTATGGCAATTGTTTCTGCTTTTGCCTTCAAAGTAGCGAGATTGATATTAACCATGGACATGGCTATGTTCCCGTGAGTAATCAATTTAGCAGTTGTGCGTTGGCTCCTTCCCTCAATATAAATATTTTTTGCAGATACAACAGTTCCAAGTTCGGTGTTCATTTTTGCATCGATAAACACATCCCCTTCGCTGAAAATATATCCAGGAGCATTAGTATCTTGAATGTGTATTTTTCCATTATCCGGTAACCGTCTATAGCCACTGACATAACTCTCATGGTATTCTTCAAACCTTTGATGCTTTAGCACCTCTATTTCCCTTAACCTCACGTAACTCTTCTTAATAGGTTGGGAAGGGTCAACTGCTTTCGGTATGAATACATCATTAATTTCGCTTATACCGTTGTATAAACTTACGGTTCTTATTTTAGTTTCATTTTGTGTATAGATTACTCCTCCGATGTTTGTTATTTCTCGTTGACCGTCAATGGATATCCCATTTCTACCGTACAAAATATCAAAATCATTTTGAATCTTGTCTGCATTGATGACTAAAACGTCTGCTGCTGAAATATTAGCTACGGTATTTGGATTTAGTGAATATATATTTATGCTGATTTTCCCAATATGATTAATTAATCTGGCATCTGAGGCTCGACCTAAACTACCAAAAAGAGTTTTACACCCACTGCGGACTTCACTATTGTTAGGTCCAGAGTTAGCAGTATTACAGGTATAGCATGGGAATTCTATGGTGTGTTGCTCCGTTCTTTTTCCGCCGGTATTTATAAACTTGTTTGTAACATTAAATATCGCGTTTCCGAGAGCCTCACAAATACCGGAATTGTTTGTAAAGTTATTACAGGAAACATCGATATTGCCTTGAGTTTCAACATACCCAGTTAATGCAAAGTTCTCTAACTTAAATTTCAAGTTTTTAGCTTTTAATTTCCCATTTATATAGAGGTTTCGTGCGCATATCTCCAAATCTGAAGCCGTTTCAAAATTATCAGATATTGAAATATCACTTGCAATGTCTAATAGCAATCGACCTTGTGCAATCGGATTGATAAGCTCGTTGTTTAAATTCAACTCATCTACTCCATCAATGCTGTAATCAATGTTTCCTTCTGATTTTATGTCTCACCATCGGGTTACAGAACCATGTTGAGTAATATCTAGACTGTATTGCGATTGTATTGTGCCCCTATTATCGAAATTATTCGCAGAAATTTTTGAACCTTCTTCCATCTGCAATATAGCTCCACGACTTGCTTTATACGCGCCTCTAAGAAAAAGTCCTGTTTGGGTTGTCCAACCTCTCAAAATCATATTTCCGTTGTTGGTTATTCCGTTTAGATTTGAAAAAGCATCATTATGCAAATCAACTACGGATCTTCTGTCAACATAAAAATTACGAGCTTTCGTAAATCTCGTTCCGAACAATAGGACAAGTTGCGTATTACAATTAACGCTCAGGTTATCAACAGCGGAAAATATACCTTTTAGCGCTACTTTTCCATTTAAAGAACTGAAATTACGTAAGCGCGTCAACTTCTCGGAACTTTCCAGATATAGGTGCCCACTAAAGTCGTTTTGCAAAGTTTCAAGTTTGCTTGAGCCAAGTGATAATGTTGAATCTCCTCTATTTTCGACTTTCCGAAGTTCTGGAGTTTTTGATTTTTTTGTTAACAAAAATTTGCTGTTTTCTACGGTTGTAATAGATTTTAACGTCGGCAAGTTTGCTTCAACTTGCAAATTTTTCATTACGGAGAGCTTTTCAGCATTGATCTCTCCAGACTTTGAATAGATAACCGCATCCTTCGAATTTGCAACTATTTCTCCTGCCTGAATAACACCTTCTGATTGGATTATTGCCTCATCGCCAGTTAACTCGAGGAGTTGTTCAAATTTTGCATTTTTAGAGCTGTTGATGAATTGTCCAGAAATAGATCCCTTCTGGAAATCCAATATGCCATTGTTATTTGTTTGCCCTTCAAAATGTGCAATTTGTCCCTTTGTGTTTTTTTATTAAAAGGGATTCATCCGCAAAAAGATTTACTTCTGAAGCAAAGAAATAGCCTTTTTGTTCAAATCTTGTCCCATAAACATATACATTTCCGGACGTACCGTTTATTGTGCCTGTATTTAAAATGCTACCCAGCCCACTTATTTCCAGTTTTCTTTGCGTTTTTATTGTCCCGGTGTTGTTAACTAATTCAGATGAAACCAAATTTAAATCTTGTGCGGTAATATTTCCATTGTTTGAAAAATTTCCTGTGTGCAAAATGACTTGACCTGTCGCATTAAAGTTAGCATTTTGAGCATTGTGAAAATATGCAATGTCTTTTAAAGTCGCTGTTTTTGCGGTAGTCTCAAACTTTCCAGCATTCAAAAACATACCACCTTGAAGATCCATACTGCGCGTGACTGAAAGACGTCTTGAGTTTACCAATAACGCATCTTCAAGCGTCAATTCTCCTATTTCTAATTCTGCCTCATTTTTAATAACCAGGGCATTATCTATAGTATCATCAGCATTGCGATTTGCTTTGAAATGTAATGTATCAATTTTGCCAGAATGGTTTTTTGTAATAAATGCAGCTGCAGCCTCTAGCTCCATTTCTTTCGTGTTCACTCCATCCAACACCACTTGCCTAGGAGCAGTGATTTTGACTGATTTGTTTATCGGAGAACTTCCACTGAACACAACATCTCCTTCATGGGAAATCAGTAATTCACCAAGTTCTGGTATGCTTAAACAAAAACCACGGGATAGTTGGGTCTGAACTGTTTTTGGAGGCGTCTTGTCTGCAGAAACCGAAGCTTGTACTTTTTGTAGCACCTCATATAATTTTGCTGTTGCTGTCATTGCAGTAGCCACTTGCATAAACGGATATATAACCTGATCAATTAGCGTTTTATACATGACTGCACCAGTGAGCAATGTGTTTTGAACCAGTTGTTGCGCCGTAACCATTAACGCCTGTTGCCCAAGTTCTGTTTGTTTTTGCTTCACACTGATTACATATTCTGGAAAGCCTTGTAAACAAAATGCATGAGATAGGT
>CADBQC010000001.1 GCA_902796745.1 uncultured Pseudomonadota bacterium | reverse complement strand
CTATACAGAAACTAGTAGCATGGCGATAGATGTGTTAGTCGGAGGGAAATTAAATGGCGATTTCAATGGTGGCGGTGCAATCGGCGGCGGGGGAGAAAATGACAATAATGGACTTACAGTCCGACATCATGTAGCAGATTGGCAAAAAACATCCGATTTATCGAAGATTTATGGAATTAACTGTGAGCGAGGATTTATTTCCGAGGCAATTAATTTTAGCAAACCTGCATACTTGCGAGAAATGTATGATACATCAAAGCTTGCTCGCATATATTCAACGTATAGTGGAAGTGATAAAATTACTAGGACTAATACTGACAGCCCGACTATTCTATTGTCAACAACAATTGAAGGTAACGTAGCGGAAGGAGAAAAAGCTTTATCTGAAAACGTAGATTATCACAGTACATCTGACGGTTCAATAATGGCTGGAGATCCTTTTATCATTCATGGCGTATCAAGCCAGACTGCCGAAATCTCGGCAAATCTTTCAAATCAATCTAGTGATTTTACAGGCGATTTTACTAGTGATAATGGGTACACTCCATCTAACGATTTACAAATCTTGCCAGCAAATAACTGGGATCTAATTTTTACGGGGGATAACACCAAGTTTTCGGGTAAGATAGAGATAGGTGACAAGGATACGGCTGGGGGAACCGTTGTCTTTGGAAAATCAGGCGGTACAAATACAATGACTGCACTTGGAACCTATACTGAGATGGTTGTAAACGACAACGCAACCGTAAGATTAGCTGGAGATGATCCTGTTTCAATCAATAAGAATTGGACATTTCATGGCGCGGCAAAACTAATAGCTTCTCAAAGAGTTACGATAGCCTCAGGTGCCAAAATGATTTTTGGAGCAGACTAAGAATAAGGCTAAAGGAACAACATAGCTCACAAAATGTTGACGTGCTATCTTCAAATAATATTGAGTAAGCTATAATACAACAATACTTCAAAGGGAACCAATATTCCGGTTCCCGTTGAATCCATTAATCCATTGAAAAGCCTAACTTTTTAAGCAGTGCAAGATCATCCGTATAGCGCGAATTATTCACTGTCAAAAGTTTTTTGCCAACAAAAATGGAATTTACTCCAGCGAAAAAACAGAGGGCTTGCAGTTCATCAGACATAGTTTCCCGCCCAGCCGAGAGCTTGAGGTATGATTGAGGAAACATTATCCGCGCTAATACTGCTAAATTTTTTAAAGAATTAATCAAAAATATACCATATAAAGTTTGTTCCATCTTGCAAAACCAACATACAAAGGCAAAATCGAGCGAAGTAACGGAGTTTTCCGAGAGGAATTTTAAGCTGATCTGTCCGAAGATACAGTTCTAGGAGCCCACAGAGGACTTATGAGCTTCCTGAGAAAATACAACTCTTAGTGCCAGGACTCCACTAAAGTCAAACTACAGCTCTGGATGGCTCTTTTTGTCTCACGTCTGTCTGAACTTGGACAACACATCAAAAATATATATTTTCCGATTGTTGGGGTATTATCTGTATATCTCAACATCCATTAACGTGTTTCGTCTCAGTATTTTTACTGTAATTGTTTGCCCGACTAACGATAATTTTTCAAGAGTTGTTAAGACTTCGGGACTAGTTACCGGCTCACCGTTGTATGTTAGGATTACATCTCCGGGCTGAATTCCAGATTCATCGGCCAGTGAATTTAGAATAACAGACTTAACTCTAACCCCAAGCATTTCAATTGTCGGTGAGATTTTTAAGATTTTTTTTATACTTTTGGAAATTTTTAGTTCTTTTGCATCCGTGACTTCAATTCCAAGTGAATGGCTATTTGAAATTTTTAACATTCCCGGTAATGCAATGTTTAGAGCTTTTTTAATAACCGATACTGGAATTGCATTCTGAGTAGTATTGCCTAGATTATCACTTATTGGGTCTGCAATTCCGATAAGTTTTCCGTTCATATTGAAAATTGCTCCGCCTCCAGTTTCCGCTATGATGGCAGGATTTGTTATTGGATTTTGTGCATTCAATGTCACTTTGCCATTTTCGGTTTTATATTTCAACTGTTCTATTCCTGCTACGAACTTAGAAAAGTTATTTTGTGAATTTGCAGGATTTATGCTGTTTACAAAATTTTCTCCTTTCGCTTTACCAATGACAACAGAGTTGTTCAGAAGAATGCGATCTTTGCCATTTATTAGAGATGTATCATTTCCGAGTTGTGCGTAATGTAACGCTTGTTTGTCCCTCAGATTTATGCGCAAAAATGCGAGATTTAGTGCAGGAAAAGTCTTTATCAGTTCGGCTTTGTAGTCATTTTCACAGAGCACGATTTTACTATCATTAGCCTTCGGACGAAACTCGCTGTTTATTGAAACTATAAATTTATCAGCATTCATTATCCCGGTATTTGTTGTACAAACTATTCCATCCTGCGACAAAATTACGCCTGAAGTTACTCCTACCTTATAGTGATGTTTTTTTAACCTTGGGCGAGCTGATGAGTTGTAAATTAAATTGTCATTGTCGGCTTCATTGCTGATTGCATATATTAGAACCACAGTGTCACTGCAGTCACGTATGACTTTTCTCATGCCATTTTTTTCGAATTCATCTATTTGAGCTATGCGCTTTTGTTTTAGTTCAGCTTTAGTAACAATTTGTTGAGAGCAATGTGATACATCGTACCTAAATGCTAATATCAGACTAACTATTAACAAAACGCGAAATACGACCATTATCCAGCTCTTGCAGGAAGCGATGCTACTAATCTAATTGAAGCCGTTAGCTCTTCCATTTGAAAATGAGG